>JAZRLX010000268.1:0-3626 GCA_045647085.1 Pilosibacter sp. | reverse complement strand
CAGGAGGCAACATACGCTCATTATAAGATTTTTGTGGCAGAGGTTGCGTCTACATGTAATGAGATCCTGATGTTACGTCATCTGATCGCCAACGCAAAATCGAGAGAAGAGAAAATGTTCCTGATCAATCAGATGCTGGAGAAATTCCGCGGAACTTTCTTCCGTCAGGCGATGTTTGCAGAGTTTGAGTGGAAGACTCATCAGATGTGTTGGGAAGGAACACCATTAACAAAGGATGTTCTTTGCAGTTTGTACCACGATCTTAATGTGAAATATTTCGGTAAGGATATGGTTGTAGACTCTGATATTGACTATGAATGGGAAAGAATTCCACATTTCTACCGTCCGTTCTATGTGTATCAGTATTCTACCGGTTTTGCTGCGGCGACTGCTGTAGCAGGAAAGATCCTGGCGGGAGATACTCAGGCATTAGAGGGTTACTTTGAGTTTTTAAAAGGTGGTTGCTCCATGACACCGATCGAACTTTTAAAGCTTTGCGGTCTGGATATGGAAAAACCGGATGTTGTAAATGAAGCATTGGATGTATTCGAGACGCTTCTGGATGAACTGGAAGCTTGCCAATAGGGGGATTTGCAGATGAATGTTTTTGAGGCGATTTTTAGCCGCCGATCTGTCAGAAAATACGTAATGGAGCCGTTGGAAACAGGGCTTTTAGATCAGATCCGCAAGGTGATCGAAAATCTGTCTGTATTAGATAGCTCTTGCAGGGTGGAATTTGATATATTTGAAAATCTTGGAAAGAAAAGCCAGGCGAAAGGCCTTTTGAAGGCAGATGCACCGTACTATCTTGTTGTGTATTGTGAGGATACACCGAGTGCATACCGCAATGCCGGTTATGCAGCAGAGCAGCTGGTCCTTTATCTGACTACAAAAGAAATCGGAACATGCTATTTAGGCAGTGCAAAGATTGGTCCGAGAGAAAAGAATGGGTTAAAACAGTTTCTTGTGATTTCTTTCGGCCGTGCAGAAGGAACCCTTTACCGGGATATGGAGGAAGCGCATCGCCTGCCTCTTGCCGGTTTGTGTACTTACAAGGATGAACCGGGCGAATACCTGAAAAAGATCCTAAAAGCTGCCAGAATGGCGCCGTCCTCTTTGAATGGTCAGCCGTGGCGATTTATCGTATACGCAGACCGAGTATATGTATTTATGAGAAAAGAGGCTTTTCCGCAGCCGAAATTGTTCACATCTATGCGTCAGTTTGATATGGGTATCATGCTTTGTCATATCATGCTGGCAGCGGAGGAATTCTGGATGAATATGGAGACCATGACAGAAGAGCAGTACGCAAGGAAAAACTACAAAAACGGTGAATATATTTGCACATTAGTATTTAATAGTTGATAAAAAATTGTCGCATTACTTTGCGTTTTGAAGGAGAAAAGAGGAATTTTTTATCCGAGTTGTTTTTGTTCTTGAAACCCCTTCCAGAATATGATAAAATTTATAAGAATAAGGTGTTGTAGGTTTATAAACTACATTTAAGGAGGAAACTATGATTAATCAGCTTGTCCAGAAGATTCAGAAAACAAAAGCGCCAATCTGTGTAGGCCTTGACCCGATGTTAAGCTATATCCCGTCCCACATCATTCAGAAAGCATTTGCTGAGTATGGTGAGACATTAGAAGGCGCTGCAGAAGCAGTATGGCAGTACAACAAAGAAATCGTAGATCACACATATGACTTAATTCCGTCCGTAAAACCGCAGATCGCTATGTATGAGCAGTTCGGTATCGAAGGTTTAAAGGCATACGCAAAGACAGTTGAGTACTGTCAGCAGAAGGGACTCATCGTTATCGGTGATGTTAAGAGAGGCGATATCGGCTCTACATCTTCCGCATATGCAGTTGGACATCTTGGCAATGTGAAAGTTGGCAGCAATATCTGCACAGGTTTCAATACAGAGTTTATCACAGTTAACCCGTATCTTGGTACAGACGGCGTGAAACCGTTCGTTGATGTCTGCAACGAGCAGGATAAGGGTATCTTTGTACTTGTTAAAACATCCAACCCGTCTTCCGGCGAGTTCCAGGACAAACTGATCGATGGCAGACCGCTTTACGAGCTGGTTGCTGAGAAAGTTGTTGAGTGGGGCGATGCTTCTATGGACGGCGCATACAGCAACGTTGGTGCTGTAGTTGGTGCAACATATCCGGAGATGAGCAAGATCTTAAGAAAACTCATGCCGAGAACATACTTCCTTGTACCGGGTTACGGTGCACAGGGTGGTACAGCACAGGATCTGAAGCACTGCTTCAACGAGGATGGACTTGGCGCGATCGTTAACTCCTCCCGTGGTATTATTGCTGCTTACAAGCAGGAGAAATACTCCAAGTTCGGACCGGAGCATTTCGCAGAGGCATCCAGACAGGCTGTTATCGATATGATCGCTGATATCAACAGCGTTCTGTAAGAATCGAATACATGACATAATCAATCTGCTGCCTGGAATCTGATTTTGGGCAGCAGATTGTAAAATAGGGGCATTTTGTTCCGAAGGTTAAATTACTATTAAAATACACAACACAGGAGGAAACCATGGCACAGAAAAGAGTGAATGTAACGATCCACAGCCAGGAAAAACTTGCTGAGGGAATTTACAGCATGTGGTTAGACGCTCCGGAAGTGGCTGCAGAGGCGAAGCCGGGCCAGTTCATTGCTGTCTACACCAACGACCAGTCCAAGCTTTTACCGAGACCGATCAGTATTTGCGAGGCAGATAAGGAAAATGGCAGACTGCGCATTGTATACAGAATTGCAGGTGCAGGTACTCTTGAGTTTTCCCAGTACAACGCAGGTGACAAACTTGATATCATGGGACCGCTCGGAAATGGATTCACATTACAGAACAAGAAAGCATTCCTGATCGGCGGCGGTATCGGTATTCCGCCGATGTTAGAGCTTGCAAAGAACTTAGACTGCGAGAAGACAGCTGTTTTAGGTTACCGCGACGCTGAGACATTCCTTGCAGATGAGATCGGTAAGTTTGCAGATGTAGTGATCGCTTCTGACGACGGAAGTGTTGGTACAAAGGGTAATGTTATCGATGCTATCAAGGCAAATGCTCTGACAGCAGATGTGATCTACGCTTGTGGACCGACTCCGATGTTAATGGGATTAAAGAAATTTGCTGCTGAAAACGGTATCGAGTGCTACATTTCTCTTGAAGAGAAGATGGCTTGCGGTATCGGTGCATGTCTTGGCTGTGTATGCCATACAAAAGAGATCGATGAGCATGCAAATGTTAGAAACACAAGAATCTGTAAAGATGGCCCGGTATTCAACGCAGAAGATGTTGAACTGTTAAATATGGATCAGCAGAGAGAGCGTATTGCAAGCGGTCACCAGACAGAAGGCTGCAAATGCCACACAATCAAGATCAAAGAATAAGGAGGATTAAGCATGAATACAAAAGTAACTTTAGCCGGTATTGAGCTTAAGAATCCGGTTATGACTTGCTCCGGTACATTTGGTTCCGGTATGGAATTTGGCGAGTCTATCGATTTAAATAAACTTGGTGCAGTTGTAACAAAAGGTATCGCAAATGTTCCGTGGCCGGGCAACCCGACACCACGTGTAACAGAAGTTTACGGCGGTATGTTAAA
>JAZRLX010000267.1:0-2610 GCA_045647085.1 Pilosibacter sp. | reverse complement strand
TGTAAAATAATTATAAATTTATTCCGTCTATCATGAAAATTCAAAAAAATTAAAAATAAAATAAAAATAATGCTTGACTTTAATGTTGCGAAGTGTTAATATAGCACCATCCCGAAGGGGATAAGGATTGAGGAGGTAAGTATTATGAAGAGAAGAACATTTAAACCTGTATTAGCAGCAACACTGGCAGCAACAATGATGCTTACAGCATGTGGTGGAGGCGCAGCAGCTACAACAGCAGCCACAACAACAGCAGAAGCGACAACAGCAGAGGTTACAACAGCTGAGGCTACAACTGTAGCGGAAGAAGCGAAAATTATAAAAGATGAGATTGTAGTTGCCTATAACTCTGATGTAGTATCTATGGACCCGCAGAACCAGAGTGACGTGGCTTCCGGCCTTATTATCAGACACATTTACAACCGTTTGATGTCTATCAGCGATGATGGTGAGCTCGGTCTGGATCTTGTAGAATCCTATGAGATGGTAGATGATACAACTTATCACTTCAAGATTAAAGAAGGCGTTAAGTTCCACGATGGTTCCGACCTGACAACATCTGACGTTAAGTTCACATTAGAGCGTGCGAAGACTATGTCCAGTACAATTTCTTCTGCATCCCATATCGATGAGGTCATCATTGAAAACGATCATGAATTCACATTAAAACTGACAGCTCCGTACCCGGCTATCCTTTATGTTCTGGGTAACATGAACTTCTCTATCGTTTCTGAGGATGCAGTTACAGCAGCTGGCGATTCCTACGGTGGACAGCCGATCGGTTCCGGCCCGTATAAATTTGTTGAGTGGGTTCCGCTTGATCATTGGACAATCGAAAGATTTGATGAGTATGTAGATGGTCCGGCACTTGCAAGCAAGATCACATGTAACATCATTCCGGAAGCAGGTAACCGTTGTATCGCTCTTGAGACAGGTGAAGCAGACATCGCTCTTCGTCTCTCTGAGATTGATGTACCGAACGTAGAGAATAACCCGGATTTAATCGCACACGCAGAAGTTGGTGCTTCCATCGAGTTCATGGGAATGAACTGCGAGAGCGAGTACTTTGATGATGTAAGAGTACGTCAGGCAGTAAACTACGCGATCAACAAACAGGAAATCGTTGATACAATCCTTGAAGGTCGTGGCGAACCGGCGAACACATACGTAGGTAAGACAATCCCGTCTTACAACCCGGATCAGGAAGATTATCCGTTCGATGTTGAAAAAGCAAAAGAGTTAATGAAAGAAGCAGGACACGAGGATGGCTTTGATGTAACAATTACAGTTAACGGCGATGTTCGTACAAGAACAGCTACATTAATCCAGGCTCAGCTTGCAGAAATCGGTATTAACGTTGATATCGAAGCGATTGAGTGGGGTACATACCTTGATCAGTTAAAGACTGGCGAACTTGAGATGTACATTCTTGGTTGGTCCAACAGCACAATCGATCCGGACAGAAGCTTCAGCACATTATTCCCGTCCGATCAGTGTGGTTACGATGGTAACAACTATACATTCTTCAAGAATACAGAAGTTGATAAGTTAATCGCAGAGGCAGCTGTTAACACAGATCATGAAGCTCGTATGAAACAGTACCAGAAACTCCAGTCCGTATTAATGGAGCAGGCTCCGTGGGTACCGTTATTCTACCAGCAGCAGCCGGCAGGCACAAACGCGAAGTTAAAAGGCTTTGAGTACGATAAGAACGCAAACTTCTACTTCGGTAACTGCCGTTACGAAGAGTAATTCTTCTATATTAATATAGTTTCGAATATGATACTTTTTTTACCGGCATCCTCGTTAGAGGGTGCCGGTTTTTTCTTACGGATATCAGGGGACGTGATAGAAGATGCGTTTGGTGCAAAAGAAAATAACCGTATAAAAAAAGAAGCCTCATACAAGGCTTCTCAGGACCTGCAGAAGATGGGACTTGAACCCACACAGTATTGCTACCATACGGACCTGAACCGTACGCGTCTGCCAATTCCGCCACTTCTGCGTCTCGATATGTTCTTATCGGTGTATGTGATTATAATATAAGGGTGCAGATTTGTCAATTGCTGAAATGTGAGTTTAGATATGGATCATGACGTATGATTTTTGTCAGCAATAAAAAATAATAAAAAATCAAAAAAAGTGTTGACGAAAAGTGAAATAGGTATTATAATACGTTTTGTTGTTGAGAGACAACGGTAAGCGGAAGTGTCGGAATTGGCAGACGAGCAAGACTAAGGATCTTGTGGGTGTATTCTCGTGTGGGTTCAAGTCCCATCTTCCGCAGTGAACGAAAAGAGAGCAAGTCGTAAGACTTGCTCTTTTTTTCGTTCAAATGCCGAGGAGTCCCTCGAACCCAGGGTTCAAGGTCTCCTCGACATAAATGTCTCGTCGGTCGGATCGACGGGAAAAAGATTCACAGGATCTTTTTCTTGTTCCGTCTCACCCCATCTTCCGCACGAAGAGAGCAGGTCGAGTGACCTGCTCTTTTTTTGTTTCTAATGAGCAGGAGATCATGAAGGTTTTATCTGTGCGCTTGGATAAGGAATTGTGCATATTGTTTCAAATATATAAAAAAATATCGAAAAAGGTATTGACGAAATAGAAAAG
>JAZRLX010000266.1:0-5734 GCA_045647085.1 Pilosibacter sp. | reverse complement strand
TAACCATCTTTCTTCCAGCGAGTCAAGTCCTTGATCAGCATCTCAAAACTGCTCTGGTACGAGTTTACATTTTTACCGGTTATGCTGTATTTGCATTTTACCGTCATTCCCGGAAGTCTCTGATCAAGACCGGTCATGAGCACACATTCCGGAGCCTGAGCCGCTGCCAGAATGGTTTTTGCAGAAAACAACAGGTCTGTCTGTCCCGGAAGAAGGTAACCTTTTTCCAAACGATGCATCATACTTTCACGGAACTCTGTCTCCACAACCTCCGCCTTTTCCTGCGATCGCTGCGGCTCGTCTAAAAAGATCGCGAGACTTTCTGTCGCTTTCATATAATCCAGGAACGAAACGGTTTCTTTACAGAAATACTGAATATAGCTGTCCAGATTCTGCACTTCGAATCCTTCTCGGATTCCCTCACAAAGTTCTTTCGCAACCATCTTCATTCGATGGGCTTCTTCATTTTTCCCCTGTTCGCGTAACAGTTTCTCCTGTTTCTTCCAATCTTTTTCAATTTTATCCGCACCATCCAGCAGACGATCTCGGTCCAGCACCAATTCTGCTGCCGGATAAATAGTCACAGCATCCAGCTGCGCGATGGAGCGCTGACTCTCCGGGTCGAAGGTTCGGATAGAATCCACCTCATCGTCCCACATCTCAATTCGCACCGGAAGCTCCTCCGTCAGTGGATAAATATCAATAATTCCACCTCGGATCGAGAACTGTCCCATGCCATCGACCTGACCCATGCGCTCGTATCCCATGTCTGTCAGGATTTCTTTCATATGATCGATATCCAGGATCTCGCCCGCCGCAACTTCCAGGCAACGCTCTTTGAGCATGGAAAGAGGAAGCAGATGGTCCATCAAACCGTCCACAGTGGTCACTACGACACCGCCTTCATCCTCAAGCAAATGTTTGAACACCTGCATACGCTGTCTTGTCAGCAGGTTTCCATGAATATCAGAACTATAGAACAATAAGTCTCTGGCCGGATACAGCCAGGTATTTTTACAGAAATAGCTGAAGTCATCGAAGAGCTCTTTGGCTCTTGTTTCATCATGCGTAACAACTAACTTCCATGATTTCTCTGCGGAAAGCTCGTGCATCACGTGCACCTTCTGCGAATCAGTCACACCACAGATGTGGATCGGACCATTTCCCTTCATCAGGTCACGTTTCATATCCGTATATTCCGCCAGTTCTACCAACGGATTCGCAAAAATCTCTCCCATACTTCCCCCGCTTTCTGCTTTTATACTACTCGCTTCTGCGTCTTACGCTTTCTTTTTATTGTGTGCGTTCATCGCATGCTCAATTCCGCTTTCGATGATCTCACATGCTGCATCAGCCGCTTCTTTCACTGCTTCTGCCATGATTTTTCTGTCCTCTGCACTAAAATGACCAAGCACATAATCTGCCAGATCCATTCTGGATGGTTTTTCTCCAACACCAACGCGTACTCTCGGGAACTCCTGTGTTCCCAGATGTGCAATAATACTCTTGATACCGTTGTGTCCGCCTGCACTGCCTTTTGCGCGCACACGGAGCTGCCCCGGCGCCAGACTAATATCATCGTAAATAATAATAATGTCTTCCGGAGCGATCTTAAAATAATCAGCTGCCGCACGGATGCTTTCTCCACTGGAATTCATATATGTCTGCGGTTTTAAAAGAATGCATTTCTGACCGCCGATCACTGCCTTTCCGCATAAACCTTTGTGTTTCTTTTCAGACACATCTGCACCAAGCTTATCTGCCAGTGCATCGATCACCATAAAACCTGCATTATGTCTGGTTGTTTCATATTCTTTTCCCGGATTTCCGAGACCTGCAATTAAAAACATTGTATTTTCTCCTTAAAGATTCCACAACGGAGGTACCCTCCGGATACCCCCGTCATCACTCATTCTCATTGTTCATCATTTTCAGACAGTGCCACTCTGTTCCTTTCGGAGCTTCTATCGTCTCGGATGAGCCCCGTGATACGCCTCACGCACCGCTCCTGTCCCTGCATACGCTGCGTACATCTGCGTTGTCGCCAGATCCGAATGTCCCATCATTGTCTGAACCGCTTTCACATCGGCTCCGTTTCCGATCAAATGTGCTGCAAAGGAATGACGCAGAGTGTGTGGAGTAATATCTCCTTCGATTCCTGCTTTCATACCATACTGCTTGATGATCTTCCAGAAACCCTGACGGCTCATCGTTCCGCCGCTGCAGTTGGTAAACAGCCACGGAGACTCATTTCCCTTCAGCAGCTCCTCACGGGAAGACTCCATGTATTTTGTAAGAGCATCCTTGGCCACACGACCAAATGGAATTGTTCTCTCTCTGTTCTCATCTCTGCACGTGATAAAACCGATGGACATATTTACATCTGCAAGCTCCAGATGGATCAGTTCTGACACACGGATTCCCGTCGCATATAACAGCTCCAGCATCGCCCTGTCACGAATCTCCTTAGCAGTCATCCCTGACGGCTGCGCCAGCAGACGATTTACCTCATCAATGGAAAGGATCGTCGGCATCTTCTTTTCGATCTTCGGTGCTCGGATCGCATCCGACGGATCACGCTTGATAATCCCTTGCTTAAATTCATAATTAAAGAATGCTTTCGTAGACGCCAATGTTCTGGACACCGTTGTCGATGCCTTTCCGGCTTTTTCTAAATACAAAATATACGAATTTAATAAGGTTTTGGTCACTTTGGCTGCCTCAGTAACCCCCATCTCCTCCAGATAAGCAGCCAGCTGGAGCAGATCTCTTCGATAAGAAACGCAGGTGTTTTCGGACGCACCCTTTTCTGTTTTCAAATACTCAATAAAACTCTTTATTTCCTCTTTCATCTCAGTCCCTTTATAGCTTCTCTATATCCCCTTAAAACACGATCCATTTGACACTTTATCCCCAAAAAAGTGCCGTGTCCCTACATTATATCCCCAGTTTTGCATAAAATCAAACATATTTTTCCCACTTATCCCCCATGGCAAAACTGATTTACATAAAAATCACAATATCTGGATTTCCATGATTCTTCCATTTCCAGATGTTGTGATATTTTAATGAAAAATTTTTTTCAAAACCAGGCCAAAAACCTTGGATTTACAAGGCTTTCCAGCAAACCTCCCACGCAGACCAGAGTGACTAAAAATAGTATGGAAGTGGCAGTAAACCGTTTTTCTTTTACCGGCATCCACCATAGTATTAAATAACCGACGGATATGTAGCAAAGACATTGTGGAAAAATCAAAAAAACGTAGCGAAGCAAACCTTTTGCTCCGCTTTCCATCGTAAGGGCACATAGGAGTACTGCATTGGAAAACCCTACATATCCTGCCACGAACCGCATGCACCAGCCAGTGACCGGAGTCGCTGCCGCCAACATCACGACAGTTAAGGTCCAGATGCGTCTGGACAGGATCCGAATCAGCAAATCAAAACGATCAATTTCCTCAAGCATCGTCTGTGTAACAGAACTTTGATTCAAGATCATCAACTCTTGCTTCATTTCAGCCGTCATTCGATTGCAAAACAATGTTCCCATCACACTGCCTGCCAATAGAAAAAAGGACAGCCCAAGTTTCAGGCTGTCCTCTTTGCTTCTAACATATTTCATGGTCAGTCCTCACACAGCTTTCTCTTCACTATATGAGAATCCGAATTCTCTTATGACATCTTTGGGAGACGCGCAATATCTTTGATCATCGAATGCCTTCTTGCTGCGCATATGCCAACACAGCCGCGATCGTCTTGGAATCTGTCATTTTTCCGCTGTAGATCAATTCAAGTAAATCTTTCACTTCCCAAATCTCTACATCAATGCTTTCGTCCGCATCCAAATGCTGCTGGGACGGGATCAGATTTTTCGCAACGAAAATATCGATCGCCTCATTGCATAATGCAACTGTTGTATTAATCGTCATCAGATATTCCAGTTTATCAGTACGATATCCGGTTTCCTCTTCCAGCTCACGGTATGCGCACTCAATACGCGGCTCACCCGGAAAATCCAGCTTTCCTGCCGGGAGTTCCAGTGTAAAACGATCGATCGCATTTCGATACTGGCGAACCAGCATGATCTTTCCGTCTGCTGTTACAGGAAGCACGGCAGCTGCACCATTGTGATGGATATAATC
Organism: Pilosibacter sp.; assembly: GCA_045647085.1. Taxonomy (GTDB): domain Bacteria; phylum Bacillota; class Clostridia; order Lachnospirales; family Lachnospiraceae; genus Pilosibacter. The sequence continues at coordinate 1,592 of JAZRLX010000266.1, read as the reverse complement.
GAAGACTTCCTCGATCCCATTTGCAATCACCGTGTCCCGATAAATCTTCAGTACCGTTCCCTGATATGCTAATTCTCTTTTAATTCTTACGATTGCTTCCATCTCATTCGCCCCTTCGGTTTCTTATTTTAAAAATTTATTCTTCTGGAAGTTTGCATCACAAGCCTTGATGATCGCTCCACGGAAATTGTTTTCCTCAAGTGCTGCAAGACCCTCGATAGTTGTTCCTCCCGGAGAGCATACCATATCTTTTAATGCACCCGGATGCATGCCTGTTTCCAGAACCATCTTAGCACTGCCAAGAACAGCCTGGGAAACCATCTTATATGCAAGCGCACGCGGAAGACCATTCTTTACACAGCCATCAGCCAGTGCTTCAATGAACATATAAACATAAGCCGGGGAACATCCACTGGCACTTGCTACAACATCCATCATGTTTTCATTGACAAGCTCCATCTTACCGACAGAAGTAAATAATGTCTCTACCATTGCTTTCTCTTCATCATTAAAAAGCTCTGCATCATAAGCCACACCTGCCATACCTTCGCCCACGAGAGCCGGTGTATTCGGCATAACACGTACGATTCTTGCCTGCTCACCAATTCCCTCTCTCAAGTCAGCGATCGCAAAACCTGCTGCGATAGAGATCACAACCTGATCATTTCTCACTGCACCATTAATCTCTGCCATAACCGCCGGAAGAACCTGCGGCTTTACAGCAAGAACAATATATTTTACCTGATTTACTAACTCGATATTGGAGGAAACATGTGCAACACCTGTCTCAGCTGTTACTTTCTCAGCCTGTGCAGCGCTTGCATCAAAGAAGATAATATCTTCCGGTGCAAATGTTTTTAAGCTGCCCTTCATGATCGCGCCAGCCATATTTCCCATACCGATAAAACCAATTTTCGCCATTGTAACTGCCTCCTAATACTTCAAAACACAATTTCTTTCTGCCCAAAAGGCATTCATAAAACCTCTTTTATCATACCTTGATTTTGCATGATGGTCAACTGAACTTTCCTATATAACAAAAAATCCGGGGGTACATATAACTATGTACCTCCGGACATTTCTGTCAAAGTTATTTCGCGTAGTCGGTCACTCTGGATTCACGGATCACATTGATCTTGATCTGGCCCGGATATTCGAGTTCTTCTTCGATTCTCTTAGAAACATCTCTAGCCAGTAATACCATATCATCATCATTGATCTGTTCCGGTACTACCATAATGCGCACTTCGCGTCCCGCCTGGATCGCAAAGGACTTATCAACACCCTTGAAAGTATTTGTAATATCCTCTAACTGTTTCAGACGGTTTGTGTATGTCTCCAATGTCTCTCTTCTTGCACCCGGTCTTGCTGCGGAAATAGTATCTGCAGCCTGAACGATACAGGAGATAAGACTTGTCGGTTCAACATCGCCATGATGGGACTCTACTGCATTGATAACTGTCGCAGACTCTTTGTATTTCTTACAAAGCTCGGAACCCAGCTGAATGTGGGAACCTTCCATCTCATGGTCAACGGATTTTCCAATGTCATGTAATAAACCGGCACGTTTTGCCATTCTGACATCTACACCA
>JAZRLX010000265.1:0-2568 GCA_045647085.1 Pilosibacter sp. | reverse complement strand
TAGCCATGCTCTTTACAGATGGAGTAAGTCGGAGACAGTGTGTAGTACGGAAGTTTGTAGTTTTCCGCGATTGTACGAACCATCTTCGCAGCTGCCTTCCAATCCGGAAGTTTCTCGCCAAGGAATGCATGGAATACAGTACCGGATGTGTACAGAGTCTGTAACTCATCCTGGATATCCAGTGCATCAAATACGTCGGAAGTATAATCAACCGGGAGGTGGGAGCTGTTTGTATAGTACGGTGTACCATCTGCTTCACCTGCAGTGATGATATCCGGATATTTCTTCTTATCGTGTTTTGCAAGACGGTAAGTTGTGGACTCAGCCGGAGTTGCCTCTAAATTGTAGAGATCGCCGTACTCTTCCTGGTAATTTACAAGACGCTCTCTCATATGGTTCAGAACGTTCTTTGTAAACTCCTGAGCTTCCTCTGTGATCAGGTTTTTCTTCAGCCACTTCGCATTTAAGCAAGCCTCATTCATACCGATGAGACCAATTGTAGAGAAGTGGTTGTTGAATGTGCCAAGGTATCTCTTAGTATACGGATACAGACCGCCGTCAAGAAGCTTTGTGATAACTTCACGCTTGATCTTTAAGGAACGTGCGGAAATATCCATGATTCTGTCAAGTCTGCTGTAGAACTCTTCCTCATTGTTGGAAAGATAAGCGATTCTCGGAATGTTGATAGTAACAACACCTACGGAACCTGTGCTCTCGCCTGCACCGAAGAAACCACCTGTCTTCTTTCTGAGTTCACGAAGATCCAGACGAAGGCGGCAGCACATACTGCGGACATCGCTCGGCTGCATGTCACTGTTGATATAGTTGGAGAAATACGGAGTACCGTATTTGGATGTCATCTCAAATAACAGGCGGTTGTTCTCTGTATCGGACCAGTCAAAATCTCTTGTAATGGAGTATGTCGGGATCGGGTACTGGAAACCGCGACCGTTCGCGTCACCTTCAACCATTGTCTCGATGAACGCTTTGTTGATCATATCCATCTCTTTCTTACAGTCGCCGTAAGTGAAGTCCATATTTTTACCGCCAACGATCGCCGGCATATTTGCCATATCCTCCGGAACTGTCCAGTCCAGAGTGATGTTGGAGAACGGTGCCTGTGTACCCCAGCGGCTCGGTGTATTTACACCGTAGATGAATGCCTCGATGCATTTCTTAACAGCCGGGTAATCCAGGTTGTCAACCTTAACGAACGGAGCTAAATATGTATCAAAAGAGGAGAATGCCTGTGCGCCTGCCCATTCATTCTGCATAATACCGAGGAAGTTTACCATCTGGTTGCAGAGTACGGAAAGGTGTTTCGCCGGAGAGGAAGTGATCTTGCCCGGAATACCGCCAAGACCGTCCTGGATCAGCTGCTTTAAGGACCAGCCTGCACAGTAACCTGTTAACATGGACAGGTCATGGATGTGGATATCGCCTCTTCTGTGAGCCTCTGCGATCTCTGTATCGTAAATCTCAGAGAGCCAGTAGTTCGCTGTGATCGCACCGGAGTTGCTTAAGATCAGACCGCCAACAGAATATGTAACTGTGGAGTTCTCTTTTACACGCCAGTCTTCGATTTTTACATAACCGTTAACAACGTCTTTGTAATCGAGGATCGTATTTTTCATATTACGGATTCTCTCACGCTGTTTTCTGTATAAAATGTATGCTTTCGCAACATCTGTATAGCCGGTCTCTTCCAGAACATGCTCAGCGCTGTCCTGAATCTGCTCAACTGTGATCTTTCCATCCTTCATCTTGCCCTGGAAATCTGCTGTAACACGCAGGGAAAGAAGCTGGAGGATCTCTTCAGTATAATCTTTATTTGTAGCTTTGAACGCTTTCTTGATCGCTTCTGTGATCTTGCTTAAATTGAACTCAGCGATCTCGCCATCACGCTTAATGACCTGGATCATTCCCATACCCCTCTTTCTAAACTCGTACAAAAAACGCCACCTTTGGCGTGGTAAATCCTATTATAGCAAAGGGGATAAAAAAACACAATATCTAGTTTTGTCTTTTTTTCAAGAACTAGATATTGTGTTTTATTTGTGTTTATTGTCTTATAATTGTACTAAATCCTGTGCTATTTCGGAACTCTATGCGCATCTTGCCACAACATGTCGCATATCGCCGCCGGGAACTTCATTCTATCAAACATTCCATCGTTTGTCCACCACAATATCTTGTGTTTTAGAAAATAAATTGCTTGACTTTTTCCCCAAGATATGCTTCTGTTTTCGACTAAAATTTAACGATAAAATTCCTCGAAAAGTTCCGCCGGAACATAGGCTTTTACGTGGATTCCTTCGTCGGTATATTCCTCGGAAAGAAGCTGTCCTTTCGCTCGGATCTTCTGGATCTTTCCTGCCTCCGCATATCCAAAGATCTTCTCAAGATAGATCCTGCGGCTGCGTAAAATGTTTTCAATGGTCTCTAAAAGCTCATCCAGACCTTCGCCTGTCTTCGCGGAGATTTTCACACGGAAGTCTGCTTTCGGGTCACGACAGGTCACGTCTGCGTCCATGCGGTCAATCTTGTTGAAGACTGTCACGATGTCCT
>JAZRLX010000264.1:0-2548 GCA_045647085.1 Pilosibacter sp. | reverse complement strand
GGTATCAATGCGATCGAAGAACTGGCTCATCAGGTTCTCTTCGTGCAGAGCCTGACAGACTATGAGGCTGGTACAACCGTAAACGTTGGTGTTGCTAAGGGCGGTACAAAAGTAAATGTAGTTCCGGATACAGCAAGCTACAACGTAGACTGCCGTTTCAAATCTATGGTGGAGCGTCAGAGAGTGATCGATGCGATCTGCGGTATCCAGACAACAGTTCCGGGTGCAACAGTAGAAGTTGAATTCATCGATGGTAAGCTTCCGATGGAAGAGACAGAAGGCAACATGGCACTGTTTGCAATCGCAAAAGAGTGTGGTGATAAGCTTGGTCTTTCCTTCACAAGCAAGTTCGTTGGCGGCGGCAGCGATGGTAATACGATTTCAGCAATGGGCATTCCGACTCTGGATGGTCTTGGCGCATATGGTGACCATGCACATTCTCCGGAGGAATACCTCTACATTGATCAGCTGATCCCGAGAATGGCGCTGATGGCTGCAATGATTCCGAAAATCTAATAAACAAAGAAAAAAGTTGGTTCTTTTTTGGAACCAACTTTTTTTGTGTTTTTATTTATTTCCAGTATTCTTTCAGAAGGCTGATCGCGATCTTCATACCTGTCTCCTGGAAGGAGAAGTCGATCCACTCATCATATGTATGAGCACCGCCGCCACGGATGGTTCCGATTACGTTGGACGGAATACCAAGGGAAAGCGGAATGTTTGCATCTGTGGAGTATGCGTTGAAGTCAAGCGGACCTTCCCAGTACTGAGAAAGAATTTCAGCATTTCTTGCAGTCATTTCTTCGATTCCTGTCGGTGGAACTGCACGGTTGCCCGGGCGGATTCCAAGAGTCTTGATCTCGATATCCATGCCGCCGTCTTTGAACTCTGCGATGATAGATTCAACCTGATTTGCCATGAACATTAAGTTGTCCTGGCTTTCGGAACGGAATTCATAGAGGATCACACATTTTTCCGGAATTGTATTAACGGTTGTTCCACCCTGAATTGTACCAACATTGAATGTTGTCTTATCGCCGCCCGGCATTTCCTGTGCGTAAAGGCGCTGGATCACATCTGCAGCGAATTTGATAGCACTTGTGTTACCGAAGTTTGCATAAGAATGACCGCCCTGCGCGCGGATTGTGATCTCATAACGGTGGGAACCAACGGCGCGGGAACAGCACTGCGGGCAGTAACCATCGAAGGAGATAAATGCCTTCATACGATCACCATAAGTTTTCACTAATTCTCTTGTACCGTCTAAGTTTCCGAGACCTTCTTCACAAGAGTTTGCAACGATAACAAGACCGTACGGGCAGGAACCCGGTGTCTCCAGAACATATTTTAATCCCATCATCAGGTTTGCAAGGTTTCCTGTATCATCACCGATACCCGGTGCTGCGATACGGTCACCCTCAATTTTCATCGGAAGCTCATCGAGATCCGGGAAAACGATATCTGTGTGTGCTGCGAAGATCACAACCTGATCTTTTCCTTCACAGTCGATTTCGCATACCACGTTCTTTGCTGCATCGATACGCACATTTGCTGCACCGAGAGATTCCATGTATGCCTTACAGAATTCAGCACGTTTGTCTTCCTGATGAGACGGAGCCGGAATCTTTCCGAGTGTGGTAAGAAAATCATAGTTTGTCTGAATGTTTTCCTTGATGAAACTTAAGTCTTTTTCATTCAGTGTCTGCATAGTAACCCTCCTATAAGTTGTTTGCTTTGTTTAAGAGAAAATTCTCATATCGTACTAATTTTTAATCGGGAAAGCAACCTCAGCTTTGAACAGATCACCGTCGATGGAAAGTTTGAATTTCCCGCCTTGGAGTTCTGTAAGACTCTTTGCGATGGAAAGTCCCAGTCCGCTTCCTTCTGTTGTTCGGGAAACATCGCCTCGAACAAATCGTTCCGTCAGCTCGTCCGGACTGAAGTTGAGCGGAGCCGCAGAAACATTTTTAATAGAGAATACCACTTCTGCACCACGATCCTCAATACCGACATAAACACGGGTATTTTCCAGTGCATATTTGCAAGCATTGTTGTAAAGATTTTCCAGAACTCGCCATAAGCGTCTGCCATCAGCTTCAATGATAATGACCTCATTTGGAAGCGTGGAAACGAGTTTTAAACGGCTGAGTTCATATTTGTCTTCAAATTCTCCGTTGGTCTGCTGCACCAATTCCACAATATCAATGTCCATCATTTCCAACTTAATATTTCCGGAGCTGGCTTTGGATGCTTCCACCAGATCCTCGGTCAGTGTTTTCAAACGATGAGATTTCTGATCAAGGACTTCCAGGTACTTTTGAATCTTTGGGTCCTGAATGTTTTCTCGTTTGATCAAATCTACATAGTTAATAATAGAAGTAAGCGGTGTCTTAATATCGTGAGAAACGTTTGTGATCAGATCTGCTTTCAAACGTTCGCTCTTCACCTGCTCAGCAAGAGCTGTTTCCAGACCGTCACTGATTCGATTCAAACCTTCTGCAAGGTCTGCTTCCAGGCTGTGGAAGTCCGTAACATCAACTTTGTAGCT
>JAZRLX010000263.1:0-3244 GCA_045647085.1 Pilosibacter sp. | reverse complement strand
AAGAACATCAAAGGATGGCGCGAAAGTGCCATCCTTTTTAACTTTTTTCTAAAATATTGAAAAAACCTCTTTAAAAACAAAATGCTTTTGTATATAATGAAACTGATATTTTGCGCTCATTGGGAGCGAGAGGATAAAGTTGAAACTTTAGTGATAGATTTTTAAAGAAGTGACAGGAGGAAGATGTCCATGCTGTTTGCATCACATGACATTGGAATTGACTTAGGTACAGCCAGCATTCTGGTATACATTAAGGGCAAGGGCGTTGTTTTAAAAGAACCGTCCGTAGTAGCTCTCGACAGAGAGACTAACAAAGTTATTACATTCGGTGAAGAGGCTCGTCTTATGATCGGTCGTACACCGGGCAACATCGTTGCTGTTCGTCCGCTCCGTAAGGGTGTTATTTCCGACTATACAGTAACAGAGAAGATGTTAAAGTACTTTATTGACAAAGCGGTTGGTAAGAGAACTCTGAGAAAGCCGAGAATCGCGGTTTGTATCCCGAGTGGTGCAACTGAGGTTGAGAAGAAGGCAGTAGAGGATGCTACTTACCAGGCAGGTGCACGTGAAGTTTGCATTATCGAGGAGCCGGTAGCAGCAGCGATCGGTGCAGGTATCGGTATTTCTAAAGCTTGCGGTAATATGATCGTTGATATCGGTGGCGGTACTGCGGATATCGCGGTAATCTCTCTTGGAGGTACTGTAGTAAGTACTTCTATTAAGACTGCCGGTGACGACTTCGATGAGGCACTGGTTCGTTATATGAGAAAGAAACACAACCTTCTGATCGGTGAAAGAACAGCCGAAGAGATCAAGATCAATATCGGTGCAGCTTACCGTCGTCCGGAACTGATCACGATGGAAGTACGCGGAAGAAACCTCGTAACAGGTCTTCCGAAGACCATTACAGTAACTTCTGACGAGACACTGGAAGCACTTCGTGAGCCGGCGATGCAGATCGTAGACGCGGTACACAACGTTCTGGAGAGAACACCTCCGGAGCTTGCTGCGGATATTTTTGACCGCGGTATCGTACTGACAGGCGGCGGTGCACTTCTGTCCGGTCTGGATGCCCTGATCGAAGAGAAGACAGGCATTACAACCATGATCGCAGAGGAGCCGTTAACAGCGGTTGCGATCGGTACTGGTAAGTTCATCGAGTTCTTCCACAATCCGAAACGCGCAGAGCGTTAATCTCGGTGTGGGATCGCAACAAGAAACAAAGCAGGATATTACAGATTAATTTATGGCAACTGTAACAGGTTATGTAGAAAAAATTAAATATCGCAATGAAGAGAATGGATACACGGTCTTAAGTGTGACAGATGGAAAAGAAGAATACATTCTGGTCGGAACCTTTCCTTATATTAGTGAAGGGGAGCGGATCGAGGCCACAGGACGTATGGTAGAACATTCGATTTATGGCGAGCAGCTGGCGGTGGAGAGTTATGAAATTAAGGATCCGGAAGATACGCTGGCGATTGAACGATATCTCGGCTCCGGTGCTATCAAAGGCATCGGAGCTGCTTTGGCTAAAAGGATCGTAAAAAAGTTCAAAACAGAAACTTTCCGCATCATGGAAGAGGAGCCGGAGCGCTTGGCAGAAGTCAAGGGAATCAGCGAACGTATGGCGATGGAGATCGCAGATCAGGTCGAGGAGAAGCGCGACATGCGTCAGGCGATGCTGTTTTTGCAGCAGTACGGAATTTCCATGAATCTGGCGGTGAAGATCTATCAGCAATACGGTCAAAAGCTGTATTCGGTTATTCAAGAGAATCCTTACCAGCTGGCAGACGATATTTCCGGTGTCGGTTTTAAGATCGCAGATGAGATCGCAGCTAAGGTGGGTATTTTTACAGATTCCGATTATCGTATCAAGAGTGGCTTGTTTTATACGCTTTTACAAGCGATGGGCAATGGCCACACATATCTGCCGGAAGAGGAGCTGCTTGCCAATGCTTCCGAACTTCTGAAAGTCGATGCAGAGCATATGGGAAAACATATTATGGATCTGCAGATGGAGCGAAAACTGATCATCAAAGAAAAAGATGAGATGCGGATCGTATTTCCGACTCAGTTCTTTTATATGGAGCTGAATACTGCCAGGATGCTGCATGATCTGAATTTAAAGGATAAAGTTCCGACCGACAAGATCAAGGCGCGCATCAAACGGATCCTGGCGGCGGACGAGATGGAATTGGACGAATTGCAGGAACAGGCGGTCATTGAGGCAGTAAACAATGGACTTTTGATCGTAACAGGTGGTCCGGGTACCGGAAAGACGACGACGATCAACACGATCATCCGTTATTTCGAATTGGAAGAAATGGAGATTCTCTTGGCAGCGCCGACCGGTCGTGCAGCCAAGCGCATGGCGGAGGCGACCGGATATGAGGCGAAAACGATTCATCGACTGTTGGAATTGACCGGAGCTCCGATGATGGATAGTCGTGGCAGTTCCGGATCAGCGGATGCAAACGTTGCGGCAGGAAGTGCACGCCTGGAAGGGATGCATTTTGAACGAAATGAAGAAAATCCGCTGGATGCGGATGTGATCATTATCGATGAGATGTCCATGGTGGATATCAGTCTGATGCACGCACTTTTGAAGGCAGTCAATGTGGGAACGAGACTGATCCTGGTAGGAGACGTAAACCAGCTTCCGAGTGTGGGACCGGGAAATGTGTTGCGAGATATGATCGAGTCGGAAAAGTTTCCGGTGGTAAAGCTGACAAAGATCTTCCGTCAGGCAGCCGAGAGTGATATTATCGTCAATGCACATAAAATCAATGACGGCGAACGTGTTCCTTTGGACAAACGAAGCCGCGACTTCTTATTTATAAGAAGAGAATATCCATCCGATATTGTAAGAGACATGATGGTGCTATTGCGTGATAAGCTGCCCAACTATGTACAGGCAGATACGACTGAGATTCAGATAATGACTCCGATGCGAAAGGGCGCGCTGGGCGTGGAACAGCTCAACAAGATCCTGCAGGAGAATTTCAATCCTCCGGGGCCGGACAAACAGGAGAAGGAATCCGGCGGAACTATTTTCCGCAAGGGCGACAAGGTCATGCAGATCAAGAACAACTACCAGATAGAATGGGAGACCCGAAGCCGGTATGGAATTCCTCTGGAGCGCGGAATGGGTGTCTTCAATGGAGATACGGGTATTATCCGAGATGTAAATAATTTTGCGGAAACGCTCGAGGTGGAATTTGATGAAGGAAAGATGGTGGAG
>JAZRLX010000262.1:0-5941 GCA_045647085.1 Pilosibacter sp. | reverse complement strand
GTTGGTACATGTAAGATCAACGTGACAAAGATCCCGGATGGTCCGGGTGCGACCCAGGCAGCTGTAACAGAAGAGACAACAGGGGCAGAATAAATTATGGTAAGTCAAAAGGTAATAATCAACAATCCCACCGGTCTCCATCTGAGACCGGCGGGTACACTCTGTAAAGAGTCCTTGCGTTTTTCGTGTTCCGTAAAATTTCAATTCGGAAATACCGTTGCGAATGCAAAGAGTGTTCTTAGTGTTCTCGGTGCATGCGTAAAGAACGGTGATGAGATCACGTTGATCTGTGATGGAACAGACGAGGAAAAAGCTCTTACAGAAATCGTTGCTCTGATTGAGAGTGGGCTTGGAGAATAATTGTATATGTTTGTATATATGATCTTGTATGGCGCCGGTATGCTTTTTGCATCCAGCGCCCATTACTATATGTCGGGGTTTAGTTTGATCCTGGCAGCGTTATATTTGTATTTTCGGGATTATCGGAAGAGTGGAAATCCTTTGCATCTTCGCGGTTTATTCTGTGCATTCTGGGTTGGCGGACAGGGAATCTCTTGTCTGAAACTAAGCAGGCTTCAGACAGATTGGAGTTTGGAGACCTGGGCCTGTTTTTTTGTGGCACTGGCAGCGTTTTGGACGGTATATGAGCTGACAGCAAAAAAGCATGCAGACAATAAATGTGCAATTGTAAAAAAGGATTCCGGATACGGACTAGGATTATTTACTGCGATTCTTTTGTTAACAGGTGTTTGTGTGGCAGCATTCGCATTGGAAGCATATGTTCTTGGCTACATTCCGTTCTTTGTACGTGGTGTGCCACATGCATATTCCTACTTCCACATCTCAGGAGTTCACTATTTTACGGTATCCTGCGTATTGGTTCCGTCCATGTCAGTGGTCTTATTCGTGACAGAAAAGAATCTAAGCATAGGAAAGAAAGTCACGGCGACAATTGCAGCATTCATTGCATTAATGATACCGGTTCTGTGCGTATCCCGATTCCAGTTGATCTTTGCTGTTATATTGGCGGTTCTGACTTTTATGCAGGTGAGTGGTGTAAAAAAAATCCGGTATCTCTTTATGGCTGCCGGAGCGTTGATCCCGCTTTATGTGATCTTGACGATCGCAAGAAGTCATGACGTAACATATCTAAACGGGATCTTTGAGATGAAAAACGGAAACACACCGATTTTCATTACACAGCCTTACATGTATATCGCGAACAACTATGACAATTTTAATTGTCTGGTGGAACAGCTTCCGGCTCACACGTACGGAATCAAGGGTCTGTTTCCTTTGTGGGCATTGACGGGATTGAAATTTTTAAAACCGGAGCTGGTAGCCTTTCCTCTTTATACGACAAAAGAAGAATTGACGACGGTAACATTGTTTTACGATGCATATTATGATTTCGGAATCGCGGGTGTGTTTATATTTGCTGCTTTCTTGGGGATATTCGCCGCATGGCTTTCCAAACGTGTGGAAAGCAAAGGAAATCCATTTTGGCAGGTGTTTTATGGACAGGCTGCACTGTATTTTATGTTGTCATTTTTTACAACCTGGTATTCTAACCCAACAACATGGTTCTATTTTGCAGCTACAGGAGCTGCGGCAGTATACGTGGAGATTATTAAGAAAGTGAGGGAGCAGAGATGATATCAGAGAAGATGAAGCCGTTTATGGCAAATAATTCCGCGATCCGTGCAATGTTTGAAGAAGGAAAACGCATGGCGGCGATTTACGGAAAAGAGAATGTGTACGATTTTAGCCTTGGAAACCCGAACGTTCCGGTTCCGAGGGTAAATGAAGCACTTCTCGATGTCATCCATAGTGAGGCTTTCAACGAGCTGCACGGTTATATGAGCAATGCAGGATATGAAGATGTTCGCCAGACCATCGCGGATTCTATCAATAAGCAGTTTGGTACGACATTTTCTTATAAAAATCTGATCATGACCGTTGGTGCAGCCAGTGGTTTGAATGTGATCTTAAAGAGCATTTTAAATCCGGGCGACGAAGTGATCGTGTTTGCACCGTATTTCGTCGAGTATAACAGCTACATTCGGAACTATGACGGAAACGTTGTGGTGATTTCTCCGGATACAGAAACATTCATGCCAAAGCTGGAGGAGTTTGAGGCGAAGATCACACCAAAGACCAAGGCGGTTATGATCAACAGCCCGAACAATCCGACAGGAGTGATCTATTCCGAAGAGACATTAGCGGCACTCGCTGCGATCATGAAAAAGAAAGAAGAAGAGTATGGTACTTCTATCGTACTCCTTTCCGATGAACCGTACCGTGAGCTGGCATATGGAGGAACAGAAGTTCCGTATGTGACGAAATATTACCATAATACAATAGTATGTTATTCTTACAGTAAATCTTTATCTGTGCCAGGTGAACGAATCGGTTATCTGGTAATTCCGGACGAGGTAGAGGACAGTGAGATGCTGATCGGTGCAGCGACTATTGCAAATCGAATTCTTGGCTGTGTAAATGCCCCTTCACTGATCCAAAAGGCGATCAAATACTGTATTGAACATGATATTTCCGTGGATCTGGAAGCCTATGAAAAGAATCGCAACCTGCTTTATGGAGCCTTGACAGACTATGGATTTACATGTGCAAAACCGGATGGAGCATTCTATTTATTTGTGAAATCTCCGGTGGAAGATGAGAAGGAATTCTGTGAGGCTGCAAAGAAGCACCATGTACTCTTTGTACCGGGAAGCTCATTTGCTTGTCCGGGATATGTAAGAATTGCATATTGTGTATCTTACGAACAGATCGAACGTTCTCTTCCGGCGTTTAAAAAGATTGCAGAAGAGTATGGACTTGTAAAATAAGAAAAAGACCTTTGATGACTGAGGACTGTGTTTCTCAGCTGTCAAAGGTCTTTTTTGTTTTGCAGAGGGATTAATCTAGTTCAGCGATCCTTGTAATCCCAACATAGATATGAGAGATTTTGTACCACGTAGAAAAATCAATGACTCCGGTGACCGGAAGACCAAAAATAGACTGAAATGCTTCCACAGAACGTGCGGTAGAAGATCCATAGATCCCATCGATCCGGATACGTGGGATTGCGGAGTAAATACTTGCAACGGTATCTAATTGTTCCTGTATCTGACGGACTTTATCGCCGCTGCTTCCAATAGACAGGTCTGCACCGGGCCATGAGGCAGGAATTCCTGCAATCTGTTCCGCTGTATTGATGTACAGATCATTTCCATAGAAATAGCGAAGGATTTCAATGGGACTCCGCCCCTGTTCACCCAGATCGCAGGATCCCCACTGCGTCATCCAACCGGGGCAGCTGACCCTTCTTCCATCACAATACTGAGTCAGGATCGGCTGTTTGACTTCCGGTCTGGAAAGGTAGCTGTCAAAGATATCATCTACAATAGTTGAGATAGATTCGTATATATTTCTTCCCGGGATCCATTTGTGATCATAGGCGGTGGAAGAAGTGATCGTAAAGTCATATCCTTGATTCCGGTACCATTCCGTGTATACACGATTCAGCGTGAATGACATAATAGCAAGGATGTTGGCTGTTATGGTACTTTGAGGCCAAGTGGCGTAAATTTCGCTGGAAGCTACATTTTTGATGTAATCACGGTAAGGCACAAAATAGTTTTTGGCTGAGCGATTAGAAGGAGCACCGTCATGAACGACAATTGTTTGCGGAACGACAACTCTGGACAGAACGATCTCTCCGCTTTCATTGATCGGTTTAATCTCACTTTCGGCAATCTTTGGAGGATATACACCATAGAGGGTGTGATCCGGGATCGAGATCATTTCCGGTGCAGTTGTGCCGGATTCAGAGAGCGGGATCATTCGTGCATTTTGGATTGCAGTCGTATCTGCCAGTATTTCTGTACCGGAAATGACAAGCGGTTCAAAACCGGGAGCGGTAATTCGAATAGTATATTCTGCGTAAGGACGAAGGTCTTGGGGAGTAAGACTGAGCTCCAGAGGCGGAGCCTCCAAAGATATGTTTTCTGTTTGTCCGGAGCTGTTTGTGGTGATCTCCTCTAATGTTTGGCTTGGTTCTTCTGTTTTTGAGATGGAAATATTGGCATCCGTGATCGGGAAATTGTTTGCATCAGAAACAACATCCACTTGTAAGTACCCTGTCGCCATTGGTCTCCTCATGATCAGCTGTTATGACAGTATATGTGTCAATGATTAAAATAATGAAAAATAAATGTAAGAACTGCAGTCTTCTGGAAGTTAATCGAACGGTGCATATATGATTGTTCGAAAGAGAAACTATGTTGTGAAACAGATAGTTTTTGTCGAGAGGAGTGTTTTCAATGGATTTTTGTAATTGTGACAAAGAAAAGCATGAGAAGGTTCTTGCCATGGGAATGGTTCCGGTTCAGCCGTGGGAAACTCCGTACGCACCGGATGTGGCATTGGATCGTGGAACCATCTTTCCTAAACTGGACCTTCCGTTTTATGTCGTGGACGAGCTGACAGGAGGTGTGATGCGTGGCTGATCGAAGGACGATGCTAAAAGAAATCTCAGAAGTCAGTTTTATGGTAAATGACCTGACCTTGTATTTAGATACGCACCCAACGGATCAGGACGCAATGGAATGCTTTTCTGAAGCTCTAAAGAAGCGGAAACAGTTAATGAAGGAATATGCGGACGATTATGAGCCACTGACCATGGATTGCGTTTGTCCGGAAACCAATAATCGTTCGACCTGCTTTACAAACTATCCGGAACAGAAACATTTCACCTGGACTGACGGTCCTCTGCCTTGGGAAGGAGGTGTCCTCTAATGTGGACGTATGAAAAACGATTGCAGTTTCCGGTGAAGATCACAAAACCATGTCCTAAGACCGCTGCACTGATCATCAGCCAGTTTGGCGGACCGGACGGTGAACTGGCAGCGTCTATGCGCTATCTTTCTCAACGGTATTCTATGCCATGTAAAGAGGTTAGCGGTCTTCTGACAGACATTGGTACCGAAGAATTGGCCCATTTGGAAATGATCTGTGCAATGATCTTCCAGCTGACAAAGAATCTGACTCCGGAGCAAGTGAAAGTTGCAGGATTTGATGCATATTATGTGGACCATACGACGGCTCTGTGGCCGACCGCTGCGGCCGGAGTTCCCTTCAATGCTTGTGAGTTCCAGAGTAAAGGAGATGCGATCACAGATTTATTTGAAAATCTGGCAGCGGAACAGAAAGCCAGAACCACGTATGACAACCTGATACGGATCATTGATAACCCGGAAGTACGAGAACCATTGAAGTTTTTACGTGCGCGAGAAATCGTTCATTTTCAGCGGTTTGGAGAAGCATTAGAAATGATCAAATCAAATCTGGATTCTCAAAACTACTATTATTATAATCCGGAATTTGACAAGCAGTTTATGAAGAGATAGTGTGCCGTGAGGTGATGCCTGTGTGAGGCAGGCATCACCTTTTTTATATGTGCAAAGGAAAAAAGAATATACGGAAAAGAAAATATGCGATATAATAATAGAAGTATATTTTTATGTTGAAAGAAGGTTTTCGATATGAGTGAAATGAATAAGAAATATATATTGGGGACAGTGGAAAATGAGAAATTTATGAAAGAGATCCGAGAGGATCTGTTCCGCTTTGGTCATCAGTTTCCGTCTCCGGGCGGCGGTTCATACTATCTTGGTGACGATGGAACTCCTTGGAAAGAGCGTCCGCGTGAAACTTGGATTACAAGCCGTATGATCCATGTATACAGCATCGCGAGCTTCCTTGACCACGAAGGAAGTGAAGCTCTGATTGATGCAGGTCTGAAAGGCCTTATGGGAGAATTGCGTGATAAAGAGTGTACCGGCTGGTATGCAGGTCTCACAGCGAACGATGAGATTCTACCAAATAAATAGTGTTATGCACACGCATTTGTAATCCTTGCATCTGCTTCAGCGACACT
>JAZRLX010000261.1:0-4020 GCA_045647085.1 Pilosibacter sp. | reverse complement strand
GTTCAGTATGCGGATGGTGGAAATCTGTATCTTCCGGCCACAAGACTGGACGGAATTCAGAAGTATGCCGGTTCCGACGCAAAGGTTCCGAAGCTCAATAAGCTTGGCGGAAGTGAGTGGAACAAGACCAAGACGAGAGTCAAGACGGCAGTTCGTGAGATCGCGAAAGAACTGGTGGAACTTTATGCAGCCAGACAGGATGCAGAAGGATTCCAGTATGGTCCGGATACCGTCTGGCAGCGAGAATTTGAGGAAATGTTCCCATACGAGGAGACGGAAGATCAGTTAACTGCCATCGAAGATATCAAGAAAGATATGGAAAGCCGCAAGATCATGGACCGTCTGGTCTGTGGCGACGTAGGATACGGAAAAACAGAAATTGCGATCCGTGCTGCGTTTAAGGCGATCCAGGAAGGAAAACAGGTGGTTTACCTGGTTCCGACCACGATCCTTGCACAGCAGCATTACAATACATTTGTCCAGCGAATGAAGGATTTCCCGGTTCGCGTGGATATGATGTCCAGATTCCGTACTCCGGCACAGATGAAACTGACACTGGAAGGACTGAAAAAAGGAATCGTGGACATTGTGATCGGTACCCACAGAGTTCTCTCTAAGGATGTGGAATTCAAAAATCTGGGTCTTCTGATCATTGACGAGGAGCAGCGTTTTGGTGTTGCTCATAAAGAAAAAATCAAACAGATGAAGCAGAATATCGACGTTCTGACCTTAACAGCGACTCCGATCCCGCGTACCCTTCATATGAGCATGATCGGAATTCGTGACATGAGTGTATTGGAAGAACCTCCGGTAGACCGTGTTCCGATCCAGACTTACGTTATGGAATACAACGATGAGATGGTACGCGAAGCGATCAATCGCGAATTGATGCGAAATGGTCAGGTGTACTATGTATACAATCGTGTCAGCAACATTGATGAAGTGGCTAACCATGTGGCAGCTTTGGTTCCGGATGCGAATGTGGCATTTGCCCATGGTCAGATGAGTGAGCGTCAGCTGGAAAAAATTATGCTGGATTTCGTGAACGGAGAGATTGATGTGCTGGTATCCACAACGATCATCGAGACCGGCTTGGATATCCCCAATGCAAATACCATGATCATCCACGACGCAGACAGACTGGGACTTTCTCAGCTGTATCAGATCCGCGGCCGTATCGGACGTTCGAACCGTACTTCCTTTGCGTTCCTCATGTACAAGCGTGATAAACTGCTGAGAGAAGAGGCGGAAAAACGTCTCCAGGCGATCCGCGAATTTACAGAACTTGGTTCCGGTATCAAGATCGCCATGCGTGATCTGGAACTGCGTGGCGCAGGAAATATTCTCGGTGCAGAGCAGCATGGACACATGGAAGCAGTCGGTTACGATCTTTACTGCAAGATGCTCAATGAAGCAGTTCTTGCATTGAAGGGACTGGAAGAAGAGAAAGACCGATTTGAAACTGTGGTGGACTGCGACATTGATGCATTTATTCCGGATGGTTATATTAAGAATGAATACCTGAAGCTGGATGTTTACAAACGTATTTCTACCATTGAAAATGATGATGAGTACATGGATATGCAGGATGAATTGATGGACCGTTTCGGAGATATTCCTCGTTCTGTGGACAATCTGCTCCGTGTGGCGGAACTGAAAGCCATGGCTCATCGCTGTTATGTGACAGAGGTAAATATCAATCGTCAGGAAGTTCGTCTGGAACTGTTCCCGAAGGCAAAACTGGATGTGACCGGAATCCCGGGCCTGATCGCAGAGTACAAAAATGCATTGCGATTTGTTCCTGGTGAGAAACCGATGCTGCTGTTCCAGGATAAACGAAACAAAAACAAAGACTGTGAACGAATGATGGCAACTGCGAAGGAGATTCTGGTGAAGTTGTCGGATCTGGCGTCGTAGGGAAATGAGACGTAAAGGTATTTAATTAACAAAGGAAAAGAAAATGGAACAAGTGTTAATGAAAGCAGGCTGTTTTGTAGCCATTATCCTATTGGGCTATACACTCAGAAGAATGGATTTTTTTAAAGAGGGAGACTTCCATGTGCTCTCGAAGATTGTACTGAAGGTAACTCTTCCGGCGGCGGTGGTTTCCAATCTGGCAAATAAGGAGATTGATCCGGGACTGCTGTTTATCAGCTTGCTGGGTCTGGGCGGTGGCCTGATATACATGGGGATCATGTATGTTATGAACCTGAGAACATCGAAGGAGCAGTTGGCATTTGATGTGCTCAACACACCGGGATATAATATCGGAAACTTTGCGATGCCTTTCGTACAGAGCTTTCTCGGTCCGGTTGGAACACTGACAGTAAGTATTTTCGATGTGGGAAATGCTTTTGTATGTCTGGGAGGTTCTTTCGGAGTCGCTTCTATTATCAAGAGCGGAGGTAAATTTGATGTTCGGAAGATTTTCGCGAAGCTGATCCGCTCTGCTCCATTTGATGCATATGTGATCATGCTTGTACTGGGACTTCTGAAAATCCGTGTTCCGGAATTTGTTACAACTTTTGCAGCAACAGTTGGTGGTGGTAATGCATTTCTTGCGATGCTGATGATCGGTGTCGGCTTCAAATTGTCCGGAGATTGTTCTCAGATTGGACAGATCGCGAAGATCATAGCGGTGCGCTATGGGATTGCGATCGTGCTGGCATTTGTGTTCTTTAATTTCTTACCGCTGGCGTTGGAATATCGTCAGGCATTGGCGGTATTGGTATTCAGCCCGATCGGTTCTGCAGCTCCGGCGTTTACTGCAGAGCTGAAAGGTGATATTGGACTGGCGAGTGCGATCAATTCAGTTTCAATTATTATCAGTGTGATCAGCTTTGTTGTAGTACTGGCGTTAGTGTTGTAAACGAAACGTTGTCTCGGGCTTGACAAAGCCTTCAAATGCGCCTATAATTCACTTTATAGCAATAAAGGAAACAAGCGGAGAAGAGAAGAAGTAGCTGGATCTTAACCCCAGACAGAGAGCAGCCGGTCGGTGAAAGGCGCGTGGGACGGTCAAGTGAATACATCTCGGAGCTTTGCACCGAACGGGAAACCCAGTAGGCTGCAACGGAGTTGACGCACGTTATAGCGTCGATGGTCATGATGGTGACCTTCAGAGCTGCGTGGATGCGAGTCCATGCGGGAAATTAGGTGGTAACACGAGATAACAGCCTCGTCCTAGTATTGGGACGGGGCTTTTTTATTCTTTATTATCGGATCCGCTGTCCGAAAAAGAAAAAGGAGATAAAACAATGGGTGTTTATGAAGAGTTAGTTGCCCGCGGTCTGATCGCGCAGGTAACAAATGAAGAAGAAATCAGAAAAATGGTAAATGAAGGCAAAGCAACATTCTACATTGGCTTTGACCCGACAGCAGACAGCTTACATGTAGGTCACTTCATGGCTCTTTGCTTAATGAAGAGATTACAGATGGCAGGCAACAAACCGATCGCTCTCATCGGCGGCGGTACAGCGATGATCGGCGATCCGTCCGGTCGTACAGATATGCGTTCCATGATGACAGTTGAGACAATCCAGCACAACTGCGACTGCTTCAAGAAGCAGATGGAGCGTTTCATCGACTTCTCCGATGGAAAAGCGATGATGGTAAACAACGCAGACTGGTTATTACAGCTGAACTACGTAGAACTTCTCCGTGAAGTTGGTGCATGCTTCTCCGTTAACAACATGCTTCGCGCGGAGTGCTACAAGCAGCGTATGGAAAAAGGTCTCAGCTTCCTTGAGTTCAACTACATGATCATGCAGAGCTATGATTTCTTAGAGTTATACCGTCGTTTCGGCTGCAACATGCAGTTTGGCGGTAACGACCAGTGGTCCAACATGCTTGGCGGTACAGAGCTCATCCGTCGTAAACTCGACAAAGATGCTCATGCGATGACAATCACTCTTCTTCTCAACTCTGAAGGTAAGAAGATGGGTAAGACACAGTCCGGCGCTGTATGGCTTGATCCGAACAAGACAACTCCGTTCGAATTCTACCAGTACTGGAGAAACG
>JAZRLX010000260.1:0-7915 GCA_045647085.1 Pilosibacter sp. | reverse complement strand
TTTTTCTCCGGATCTTCCGCATTGATCCTGCACTCAATTGCATGTCCGACAATCTTAATCTCTTCCTGTTTTACAGAGAGTTCTTCTCCTGCTGCAATACGAATTTGTTCTTTGATCAAATCGATATCTGTTACTGCTTCTGTGATCGGATGTTCTACCTGTATTCTCGTGTTCATTTCCATGAAATAAAAATCACCACTCTGGTCCAACAGAAATTCGATTGTTCCTGCATTTTCATATCCTACTGCTTTTGCTGCCTGAACCGCAGTTTCACCCATACGGGCACGCAGATCTGCGGAAATAGCAACCGACGGAGCTTCTTCCAACACCTTCTGATGCCTTCTCTGGATCGAACAGTCACGCTCTCCCAGATGAATCACATTTCCATGCATATCCGCCAGGATCTGAAACTCAATATGACGCGGACGTTCTATAAATCGTTCAATATACATCGTATTATCCGAGAATCCTTTGATCGATTCCATCTGGGCATTCTGAAAATTGACCTCAAAATCTTCTTCCGATCTGGAAATGCGCATTCCTTTTCCACCGCCGCCACTGGAGGCTTTGATCATAACCGGAAAACCAATTTCTTTTGCAGTTCTCAGACCTTCCTCTGTCGTAAATACCGGCTCCTTACTTCCCGGAATAACCGGAACACCGGCTTCCAGCATGGTTTTTCTTGCTTCGGATTTGTTTCCCATTTTGTTGATGATCTCAGCAGATGGTCCAATGAAACGAATGCCGCATTTCTCACAGAGTTCTGCAAATCTCGCATTCTCTGATAAAAAGCCAAATCCCGGGTGGATCGCATCTGCTTTCATTGTTACGCATGCAGAAAGGATCCTTTCCATATCCAAATAACTTTCAGAAGAAGCTGCCGGACCAATACAAACCGCTTCATCTGCCAGCATTGTATGAAGAGCTTCTTTATCTGCTTCTGAATAAACAGCAACTGTTTTGATTCCCATTTCCCTACATGCACGGATAATGCGGACTGCAATTTCTCCGCGGTTTGCGATCAAAATTTTCTGAAACATATCTTCACCAGCCTAATCCATCCTATATCTTTCTATGAAACAGCAAAAGTCAATTCTGCAGATACTGCCACTTTTCCATCAACCGTTGCAATCGCTTTACCGATTCCAACCGGACCTTTCTGTTTTATAATTTCACATTCCAGGCGAAGTTTATCACCCGGAATAACTTTCTTCTTAAACTTGACGTTATTCATTCCGCCAAAATATGCTACCTTACCTTTATTCGCTTCCACACTTAAGATTGCAACTGCACCGGTCTGTGCCAATGCTTCCACGATCAGAACACCCGGCATAACCGGCTCCTGAGGAAAATGGCCTTGAAAATACGGTTCGTTGTAAGTAACACATTTATATCCGACCGCACGCACACCAGGTTCTAGTTCTTCAATACAATCAATTAGAAGAAATGGATGTCTGTGCGGGATAATATCCTGAATTTCTTTGATTCCTAACATAGTTTTCTCCTGCTAAAATCACTGCCTGATCAACGGATTACAATAAGCGGCTGACCATACTCCACCGTATCTTCGTTATTCACCAGAATCTCTTCCACGATTCCGTCATATTCACTTTCAATCTCGTTCATTAGTTTCATTGCTTCAACGATTCCGACTACCTGTCCCTTTTTTACACGGTCTCCTACTTTCACGAAACAATCTGCATCCGGAGATGGTGATGTATAAAAGGTTCCCACAAGTGGACAGGAGATAATATTTCCGGTCATTACATTCTCTGCCGGCTGAGTATGTCGCTGTTCTTCAGTGCTTTTTGTATACACTATACTGTCTGCACCGTGCAATGTTGTGATGACCTCTTTCTCACGCTTCATTACAAGCTTCGTTTCGCCCTGCTCCAACTCAAACTTTGTAAGACCATTCTCAGAAACTGCCTTCATCAGTTCAATTATATCTTTTACTTCCAAAGTCGAATGTTCTCCTTATTCTTCGAATTTCTTTACTAACAGGCTGGCATTATGACCGCCAAATCCCAACGAATTGCTGATCGCATAATTTACATTCATGCTCACGCCTTCTCCCTTTGTATAATCCAGATCACATTCCGGATCATCTACAGAAAGGCCGACTGTTGCATGTACAAATCCATGTTCAATTGATTTCACACAAGTCACAAACTCCACACCGCCGGCTGCTCCAAGCAAATGTCCGATCATAGACTTTGTCGAGTTGATCTTCACATTAGGAGCATGTTCGTCAAGCGCCAGTTTGATTGCTTTTGTCTCAAATAAATCATTGTGGTGTGTGCTTGTACCATGTGCATTCACATAATCAATCTGCTCTGGTTTGATCCCTGCTTCATTTATGGCATTCAGCATTGCTCTTGCTGCACCGCTGCCATCTTCAGCCGGAGAAGTGATATGATATGCATCACATGTTGCACCATAACCGACTAGCTCCGCGTAAATCTTTGCACCTCTCGCCTTTGCATGTTCCAGAGATTCCAGAACAACAATACCTGCACCTTCTCCCATGACAAAACCGGATCGCTCTGCATCAAACGGAATGGATGCACGCTCCGGATCTTCCGATGTGGAAAGCGCCGTCAGTCCTGAGAAACCTGCCACTCCGATCGGTGTAATACATGATTCTGTACCACCTGCTACCATCACATCAGCCTCACCATGCTGAATGGAACGCATTGCTTCTCCAATGGAATGTGTTCCGGATGCACATGCAGTGACAACATCAATACACTTTCCTTTTAAACCGAATTGGATCGATACATTTCCTGCTGCCATGTTGCTGATCATCAGAGGCACCATCAGCGGATTCACGCGTCCCGGTCCTTTTTCCATCATCTTCATGTGCTCTTTTTCAATGATCTGCAGACTTCCTACACCGGATCCAATGCTGACACCAATTCGATACGGATCCATCTCTGATATGTTGATCTTTGCATCATCCAGTGCCTGTTTCGCTGCAGCAACGGCAAACTGGGAAAAACGTTCCATACGTCTTGCAGCCTTCGGATCCATGAACTGTTTCGCATCAAAATTTTTTACCTCAGCAGCTAATTTCACCTTAAATTCTGTGGTATCAAATGCTGTGATCGGTTCAAAACCGATTTTTTTCTCTTTTAGACTGTTCCAAAATGTATCTACATCGTTTCCGATTGGAGTGACTGCACCCAAACCAGTTACTACAACCCTATTCATGTTTTTGAATCTCCTTTTCTACATTGCCATTCCGCCATCGACCTGAATGACCTGACCGGTAATATATCCTGCATGATCAGATGCAAGGAATGCAACTGTTTCTGCAACATCTTTTGTCTGACCAAATCGTTTCAGCGGGATCTGTTCTCCCATTGCTTTCTTTACATCTTTAGAAAGTATGGATGTCATTTCTGTTTCGATGAATCCCGGAGCAACCGCATTGGAAGTGATCCCGCGGCTTCCGAGTTCTCTTGCTACAGACTTTGTAAGACCGATCACTCCGGCTTTTGACGCGCAGTAGTTTGCCTGTCCTGCATTTCCCATCACTCCGGATACCGAGGAAATGTTGATGATACGTCCGGATTTCTGCTTTAACATCTGTCTTGCAACATGTTTTACACAGTTGAATGCACCTTTTAAATTTGTGGAAAGAACCGCATCAAAATCCTCTTCAGACATTTTCATGATTAAATTGTCTCTGGTGATTCCTGCATTGTTTACCAGAATATCCAGACGACCATATGTTTTTACAACACCATCGATCAACTCTTTCGCCTGTTCAAATTCTGCAACATTGCACTGTACTGCCTCTGCATGTCCACCATTTGTTTCAATCTCTTTTACAACTTCCTCAGCTTTTGCCTGGGATCCATTGTAATTGACAACCACCGTTGCGCCGTAACCTGCCAGCGTGACTGCGATCTGACGTCCGATACCACGGCTCGCACCTGTAACAAGTGCAATCTTTCCGGTTAAATCCATAACATTTCACTCCTAGTTTAATTTTGCCAAGTCTTCGACTTTTTCAATATTGATCACCGTTACATTACGGTCAATTTTTTTGATAAATCCAGCCAGTGTTTTACCCGGTCCAATCTCAATAAAGCGATCAACACCATCTGCGATCATAGCTTCTACGCTCTGCTGCCAACGAACAGAAGAAGATACCTGCTTTGTCAGCAATGGTTTTACCTCTCCTGCAGTTCTTACGTATTCTGCATTCACATTTGCAACATATGGAATGTTCGGCTCATGTACCGGAATATTCTCCAGAAACTCGCCCAGTTTATTCCCTGCTTCTTCTAACAAATAAGAATGGAACGGACCACTGACATTTAACGGAAGTACGCGTCTTGCGCCGGCCTCCTTCAGTTTTTCCGCTGCAAGCTCCACCGCATCCAGTTTTCCGGAAATCACAATCTGGCCCGGGCAATTATAATTTGCCACCTGAACATTCTCGAGCGGATCGACAACTGCATTGATCTGTTCTGCAGTCATTCCCAACACAGCACTCATTCCGCCAATTCCTGCCGGAACTGCTTCCTGCATGAGAATTCCCCTGCGACGTACCGTTAAAATCGCATCCTCTACACTCATAACTCCAGCTGCAGCCATCGCCGGATATTCGCCCAAGCTTAGACCCGCAGTCACATCTGCCTTGACTCCCATATTCTCTATGACTTTCCACATAGCCAAGCTGGTAGTTACCATCGCCGGCTGTGTATACTCGGTTATATCCAGTCGATCATTGGTCTCAAAACAAAGATCAGGAACAGAAAATCCCAAAAGTTCTGAAGCACGGTCAAAAATCTTACGTCCGATCTCTGTCTTTTCGTAAAAATCTTGTCCCATACCGCAAACCTGTGCTCCCTGACCGGGAAAAATAAATGCTGTCTTACCCATGTACGTTCTCCGTATCTTCTATTTTCTTCCAAGCAGTTTCATTGTCTGCTCCATCATTTCTTCAATCATCTCACTGCAAGTCTGCTCTTTTGTGATCATACCTGCAATCTGACCTGCCATTACGGTTCCGTTTGTCACATCACCTTCTATAACAGCATTTCTGAGCGCACCAAGAGTCAAATACTCCAACTCTTCAAAACTCTTTCCTTCTGCCTCCAGGCGTGCGTATTCTCTTGTCATCTGATTTCTCAGACAGCGAACAGGGTGACCATGGCTTCTTCCTGTAACTGCAGAGTCAATATCTTTGGCTTTCATAACACGCTGCTTGTAGTTGTCGTGCACAATAGATTCTTTTGCCACAACAAATTTGGTTCCCATTTGTACAGCCTCTGCTCCCAGCATAAACGCTGCCGCGATTCCACGACCGTCTGCGATTCCACCGGCTGCAATAACAGGAATCGATACCGCATCTACGACCTGAGGAACCAATGTCATGGTTGTTGCCTCACCAATATGACCACCGGACTCCGTTCCTTCCGCAACAACAGCATCCGCTCCTGCTTTTTCCATCATTCTTGCCAGAGCAACGGAAGCCACGACCGGGATTACTTTAATTCCGGCATCTTTCCACATCTTCATGTACTTGCCCGGATTTCCTGCTCCTGTTGTCACGACTTTTATATTTTCTTCCACAACAACCTTTGCTATCTCATCTGCAAACGGGCTCATTAACATGATATTGACACCGAACGGTTTCTTTGTCAGTTCTTTTGTTTTTCTGATTTCCTCTCTGACAACTTCTGCCGGTGCATTTGCAGCACCGATCAATCCGAGACCACCGGCTTCAGATACCGCTGCAGCCAGGTTATGTTCCGCCACCCATGCCATACCGCCCTGAATGATCGGATATTTAATTCCTAATAATTCGGTAATTCTAGTTTTCATCATGGACCATCCCACTCTTATTCTTCAGTACCCTTCTCTTTTAAGTAGTTGATAACATCACCTACAGTTGCCATTGTCTGAAGATCCTCAGCCGGAATTTCTACAGAATATTCATCTTCAAGAGCCATAACAAGTTCAAATAAATCGAGAGAATCTGCACCAAGATCTTCTTTAAACTTGGATTCAGCTGTGATTGTCTCTGCCTCAATACCTAACTGGTCTGCGATTAATTCTTTCATTTTCTCTAACATGGTTATAATCTCCTTTTATATAATTAATAATTAATATTTACCATTCCAATAATACAGCGCCCCAGGTCATTCCTGCTCCAAATCCGGACAAGATGATCTTATCTCCATCCTTCAGCATGCCTTTCTTTACCATATCATCTAACAATAATGGAATCGAAGCTGTTGATGTATTCCCGTATTTTTCAATTGTCATCGGAAACTTGTCCATAGGCTCTTTCAACCTTCTGGCTACAGCTTCAACAATTCGTTCATTGGCCTGATGAAGGACATAGTATTGAATATCTTCTTTCACTACTTGATTGCGCTTCATCAATGACTCAATGCTTTCAGGAACACGTTTTACCGCAAATCGGAACACTTCCTGTCCATCCATCGTCATAAATCCAAGTTCCGGCTTTGTTCCTGTAAGAAAATTGCCCAACGATCTGGATGTACATTTCAGAGCTTCCCCCTTGGTTCCGTCAGAACCCATCAACATGTCAATTATACCGCTTTTTTCATTTTTCAGAACCGCTGCTCCTGCACCGTCACCAAACAGCACGCACGTTGACCGGTCATCCCAATTTACTACTTTACTCAAGGTCTCTGCTCCGATGATCAGTGCAGTTTGATATATTTCTGACTTAAAAAATGCTTGTACGATATTCATGGCAAAGATAAAACCGGAGCATGCTGCAGAAACATCAAATGCTGCTGCATTTACCGCACCGATCTTCGCCTGAACTTCACACGCTCCACTTGGATAATTGCAATCAGGAGAAGATGTTCCCAAAATGATCAGATCCAGTTCCTCTGGTCTTACTCCTGCTGCCTCCAGCGCTTGTCTGGCTGCCTCTGCTGCCAGATCGGAGGTTTCCTCTTTTACGGAAATCCGACGTTCCCGTATTCCGGTTCGACTGGAAATCCACTCATCACTTGTCTCAACGATCTTTGTCAGATCGTCATTCGTCACAATTGTCTCCGGCACATATGCACCAATTCCTGCAATTCTGGCTGTCATAATTATATCCTGCACTTTACAATCATTTTATATAGTTTGAATATCAAACTATATTTGTATAATACTTTGATATTCAAAGTTTGTCAAGGATTTTTCATTTTGTTAACAAAATGTACATTTTTACTCCGGATCAATGAAAAAGGACTGGCTCATGTTTTCATGATAACCAGTCCATAATTCTTTAGTTATTCAACTCATTATACCAGAACTTACCATCGATCATCGTTGCCTTACAACGAGTCATGTTGCTCAGCGGGTGTCCGTCAAAGATTGCAAGATCCGCATCTTTTCCTACCTCAAGGCTGCCGATTCTGTGATCCAGTTTTATTACCTTCGCTGCATTGATTGTTAATGCTTTAAATGCAGTTTCTTCAGAGAGACCATACGCCATTGCTACGCCTGTCTCCTCCGGAAGCCACTGTGTTGCTGTCTCTGCATCGGCTGTCAGTGCAAACTCAACACCAGCCTTCTCTAATAATGCAGGATTTTCAATTGTACAATCCCAAACTTCCATCTTGCCCGGAATCATACGCATCGGACCTACCACGCATGTGACATTCTTTTCTGCAAGAATATCTGCGATCTTATAACCCTCTGTCGCATGCTCGATCGTAAACTCCAGACCAAACTCCTCTGCAATACGGATCGCAGTCATGATATCATCCGCACGGTGACAATGAATTCTGCAGCGCATCTCACCGCGAACAACCGGAACCAGAGCTTCTAATTTGAAGTTTCTTTTTACCTTCTTATCCTCTTTTTCATTCAGAAGTTCATCTGAATACTGCTTTGCCTCAAACAGTGCCTCACGAAGAACTGCTCC
>JAZRLX010000259.1:0-25107 GCA_045647085.1 Pilosibacter sp. | reverse complement strand
AAAAGAGCAGACGAAAGGTTGTTGCAGATTCTGTCATCATCGCAACCGGTGGTTTTTCTTACCAGACGACCGGTTCTACAGGCGACGGTTACGAGTTTGCGAAAGCAGCAGGACATACTGTAACGGAGCTTTCTCCGGCCCTGGTTCCGTTCATCTGCGCGGAAGAAGATGTCCGTGCATTACAGGGACTTTCCCTGCGCAATATTGCGGTAACTGTGTATAACGGAAAGAAAGTTCTTTGGAAAGAATTCGGAGAGATGCTGTTCACTCACTTTGGCGTGAGTGGTCCGGTGGTGTTAAGTGCCAGCAGCTATGCAGCAAAGACATTAAAAAAGAATCCGCTTGTGATGGATATCGATTTAAAACCGGCCCTTTCCAGGGAACAGTTGGATGCCAGAATCCTCAGGGATTTTGATGAGGCGAAAAATAAACAGTTTAAAAATGCACTGAATCAGTTATATCCGGCAAAGATGATCCCGGTCATCATTGCGCGAAGCGGGATCAATCCGGAAAAACAGGTTAATGAAGTGACTGCAGTAGAGCGTGAGCGCCTTCTTTCTATTACAAAGGCATTCCGCGTGACATTGACCGGTCTTCGCGGATTCAGTGAGGCGATCGTCACTCAGGGCGGTGTATCTGTAAAAGAGGTAAATCCGTCTACCATGGAGTCTAAGAAAGTATCCGGCCTGTATTTTGCAGGTGAGGTATTGGATCTGGATGCAGTGACCGGTGGATTTAACTTACAGATCGCCTGGTCGACCGGAATGCTGGCGGGCAAAAGCTGTCAGTAAAATTACGAATAATTTTCCGAATACGGAAGTATAATACGAGGAGGAAAACATGTCTTTTAACGTGGCAATTGACGGCCCGGCAGGAGCCGGAAAGAGTAGTGTGGCAAAGGCAGTGGCAAAAAATCAGGGGTTTATCTATGTAGATACCGGTGCCATGTACCGTGCAATGTCCCTGTATTATATCAGAAAAGAAATTGATGTAAACGATGCGGATGCCATCTGTGCAAGATTAGATGAGATCGAGATCTCTCTGGCTTACGAGGATGGTGTTCAGCAGGTCTTCCTAAACGGAGAGAATGTATCCGGACTGATCCGTACCGAAGAGGTCGGTATGGCAACTTCTACGATTTCTAAGATCAAAGAAGTCAGAGAAAAGATGGTAGCCCTTCAGCAGGAGATTGCAAAGACAACAGATGTTGTGATGGATGGCAGAGATATCGGTATGTGGGTTCTCCCGAATGCAGATGTGAAGATCTATATGACAGCAAGCTCCATTGAGCGTGCAAGAAGACGTCACAAGGAGCTCTTAGAGAAAGGCGGAACAAAGACCCTGCAAGAGATCGAACAGGATATCATTGCCAGAGATTATCAGGACATGAACCGTGAAAACTCTCCGCTGGTACAGGCTCCGGATGCAATCTATCTGGACACATCCGACATGAGTCTGGAAGAAGTGATCCGGGCGATCATGAACATGATCGACGATAAAAAAACAGCCGTTTAAGGAGGAGCAGAATGGAAGTAATCGTTGCAAAAACAGCCGGTTTCTGCTTCGGTGTAAAGCGAGCAGTTGAAAAGGTTTACGAGCAGATCGCAAACGGAAAGAAGCCGATCTTCACTTATGGTCCGATCATTCACAATGAAGAAGTGGTTAGAGATCTGAGTGAAAAAGGCGTCGGAGTCATTGATACAAAAGAAGAATTGGAAGCTCTGAAAGAGGGCGTTGTTGTGATCCGTTCTCACGGAGTAGGAAAAGAGATTTACGATATTCTGGAGGGTAACGGAGTGGAAATCGTGGACGCGACATGTCCGTTTGTTAAGAAGATCCACAACATCGTGGCGGAGCAGAGTGCGGCAGGCTGCCAGGTCATTATCGTTGGCGATGCGAATCATCCGGAAGTTCAGGGAATCCGCGGATGGGGTGACGATAAGACAAAAGTGATCGATTCCTATGAGGAATTTGAAAAACTGGCGATTTCCACGGAAGTACAACTGTGTCTGGTGGCTCAGACGACATTTAATTACAATAAATTTCAAGAATTAGTTGAAAAATTTTCAAGAACGAGTTATGATATAAATGTTTTAAATACAATTTGCAATGCGACACAGGAAAGACAGGTGGAAGCAAAAAAGGTAGCTTCCCAGGTAGATGTGATGCTGGTCATCGGAGGTAAACACAGCTCCAATACCCAGAAGCTATACGAGATCTGCCAGAAAGAATGTAAGAATACATATTACATTCAAACCGTAGGCGACTTAAATCCTGAATGTATTAGTTCGGCGTGCAATGTAGGTATTACGGCAGGGGCGTCAACCCCGAATAATATTATCGAGGAGGTTCATACTAATGTTAGAGTTAAGTTTTGAACAGATGTTAGAAGAGTCTTTAAAGACAATACGTACAGGAGAGGTTGTTACTGGTAAGGTCATCGACGTTAAAGAAGATGAGATCGTTTTAAATATCGGCTACAAAGCAGATGGCATTATCCCGCGCAGCGAGTACACAAATGAGTCTAACGTAGACTTAAGAACTCTTGTACAGGTTGGCGAAGAGATGGAAGCTAAAGTTCTTAAAGTGAACGATGGCGAAGGTCAGGTTGCTCTTTCCTATAAGAGACTGGCTGCAGACAGAGGCAACAAGAGACTTGAGGAAGCTTTCGAGAACAAAGAAGTTCTTACAGCTAAAGTTGCTCAGGTTCTTGACGGCGGCTTAAGCGTGATCGTTGATGAAGCTAGAATCTTCATCCCGGCAAGCCTTGTTTCTGACGTATATGAGAAAGATCTTTCCAAGTATGCTGGTCAGGAAATCGAATTCGTTATCACAGAGTTCAACCCGAAGAGAAGAAGAGTGATCGGTGATCGCAAACAGCTCGTAGCTGCTAAGAAGGCAGAACTTCAGAAGGCTCTCTTCGAGAAGATCGCTGTTGGTCAGGTTGTTGAAGGTACAGTTAAGAACGTTACAGATTTCGGTGCATTCATCGATCTTGGCGGCGCTGACGGTCTCCTTCACATCTCCGAGATGTCCTGGGGCAGAGTAGAAAGCCCGAAGAAGGTATTCAAGGTAGGCGAGAAAGTTACAGCATTAATCAAAGATATCAATGGCGAGAAGATCGCTCTGTCCATGAAATTTGCTGAGACAAATCCGTGGGCAAACGCTACAGAGAAATACGCAGTTGGCAACGTAGTATCCGGTAAGGTTGCTCGTATGACTGACTTCGGTGCATTCGTAGAGTTAGAGGCAGGCGTCGACGCTCTTCTTCACGTTTCCCAGATCTCCAAAGAGCACGTTGCTAAACCGGCAGACGTACTTACAATCGGTCAGGAAATCACAGCTAAGATCGTTGATTTCAACGAAGAAGGCAAGAAGATCAGCTTAAGCGTAAAAGCTATGGAAGCTCCGGCAGCAGCTGAAGAGGCTCCGGTAGAGGAATAATCTTAAGATGTTGATAAAGAGCATTGCAGTTTCGACTGTAGTGCTCTTTTTACTTATAATTCTTGAGGAGAAGAATAGATGAATAAAAAAGCGATCAGAGATTTAATTGTTATTATTCTGATACTTGCAGCATTTCCTATCGTTTTACGAGGTGGCGGAAAAATCTTTGGTATTGTAGTAACGGCAATGATTGTTGTAGCTACAGTGGTTATGTTACCATTTTGCCTGACACTTGGACTGCTGTTTGGCGGAGGTGTAAAAGTATTCCTTGGAATTACTAATGACATTTTTTCAGTGGTTATTGGCCTCGGCCTTTTGGTTCTTGGGGTACTTGCAGGCATATTGACATTCAAGTTTTATAAAAAAGTGATCCCGTGGGTGATCCGAAAATTGAAAATTGGTTCGAGTAAGAATCAGGAAACATTGGAAGAGAATCAGGAATAAATTTCAAAAGATCGGTCATACTGTCAATAGAAGAGAACATAGGAAATGATTTTAGGAGGAAAACTGATCATGACCAAAAAGAAACAGGAGCCGATTGATCCCAATAATCTAAAACCGGAAGAACGATTGAAGTTTGAAATCGCAACAGAACTGGGCCTGGCAGATAAAGTGATCGCAAATGGATGGCGGAGCCTGACATCAAAGGAAAGCGGCCGCATCGGAGGTCTGGTGACAAAAAGAAAACGTGAAGCAGCAAAACATGCTGAATAATAGAGAAAAGGAGTCGTTTCATTCGTTT
Organism: Pilosibacter sp.; assembly: GCA_045647085.1. Taxonomy (GTDB): domain Bacteria; phylum Bacillota; class Clostridia; order Lachnospirales; family Lachnospiraceae; genus Pilosibacter. Next base: position 20,921 of record JAZRLX010000259.1, on the reverse strand, counting down.
GACGATTCCTTTTTTCTATGTGAAATGATATAATAGAAGCCGAATCAAAACTATCGTTTCATGAATGACAGGGGGATATATGAAAGTCAGTGATTTTGGAACCAATAAAAAAGGAGAATCTGCAAAACTATATATATTTGAAAATCGAAATGGAATGGAGATGCAGGTTTCTGATTTCGGTGCTACACTGCACGCACTGTTTGTTCCGGACAAAAATGGATTGAAAAGAGACGTGGTGCTTGGCTACGATGACCCGGCAGGCCACGAGGGTCCGTTAGGAACGTTTTTTGGTGCAACCGTAGGCCGCCATGCAAATCGTATCGGAAAGGGTACTTTTACATACGGTGGAATCCGGTATCAGTTGGATAAAAACAATGGAAACAATAATTTACATAGCGGACTGGACTTCTGGAGTTTTCGGGTTTGGACTGTGAAAGAAACAACCGAAAACAGCATCACATTTTCTTTACACAGCCCGGATGGAGATCAGGGATTTCCGGGAACAGTAGACGTAGATGTAACATACACCTTGACGGACGAAAATAGTATTGTGATCGATTATCATGCGACAACAGATGCGGATACGCCGATCAACATGACAAACCATACGTATTTCAATTTAAATGGTCATGATAGTGGAACTGTGCGAGATCAGATAGTATGGATTGATTCAGACCGATTTACAAGAACCGATGCAGAGCTGATCCCAACCGGAGAAATCGTTTCAGTGGAAGGCACTCCAATGGATTTCAGAGTGGAAAAGAGTATTGGACAGGATCTGGAGGAAGAGTACGAAGCATTGATCATCGGCAAAGGCTATGACCATAACTGGGCTCTTGACAATGACGGTATATTTAAGAAAGCTGCAGAATTGAAATCCTACGAGAGCGGAATTGCGATGGAGATCTATACAGATTTACCGGGCATTCAGATGTACACAGCAAATTACGTGGAAAATGAAATCGGTAAAAATGGAGTCACTTATCAGAAATACCAGGGAGTGACATTTGAAACCCAGTATTATCCGGATTCAGTCAATCACGAGAATTTTAAGTCCTGTATCTGTAAAAAAGACGATGAGTATCGAACAAGGACAGAGTATAAGTTTTTTATCTGCACGGAGCAGTAGGAGGAGCGCATGGATAGTTTTATGAAAATGCTTTCCACACAGGCATTAATGTTAATTTATATGTGTGTGGGCTATTATTGTAACAAGAAAAAAATCTTCGATAAAGCAACCGAGATGAAGCTGACAGATTTTGTTCTCCAGGTTACGATGCCTTGTATGGTGTTTAACTCCTTTAATATGAAACTGACCATGGATTTTGTAAAAGAGGCATCGTTCTGCCTTGCACTGTCCTTTGCAATCTGTGGAACAGCATGGCTGCTTGGCAAATTTGTATACAATCGTTATCCAATGGATAAGAAAAGTATCCTCCAGTATGGTACATTAGTTAACAACTGCGGATTCCTCGGCCTTCCGATCGTATCCTCGATCCTTGGTGAAGAGGGACTTGTTCTGGCAGCGATCTTTATCATTCCGAACCGTATTTTTATGTGGACAGCGGGAATCTCTATTTTCAGCAAAGAATCTGAAAATAAAGCGAAAGCACTGTTAAAAGTTCTGATGAATCCGTGTATGATGGCAGTGTATCTTGGTATGATTCAGGCAGCGATCCAGCTCCCGATCCCGGATTTTGCACAGAAAGCTCTGACAGGTCTTGGCAACTGTACAACTCCGATTTCTATGCTGCTGATCGGAAGCATGCTGACAGCTCTGACTCTGGATTCCTTCAAAGACTTTAGTATTATTTATTACGGATTTATCCGCCTTGCAGTGCTTCCGATCTTTGCACTGGTATTTATGAAGGCTCTTGGAGCAAACGATGTGCTGGTAGCCTGTGGTGTGATCCTGACAGCGATGCCTGCAGGAAGTACGACAGCTCTTTTAGCACAGAAGTATGGTGCAGATGCAGTATATGGCACAAAAATCGTTCTTACCAGTGTACTGCTTTCCATGATTTCCATTCCGGTCATTACATTGCTTGTATAAAGGTGAAAAAGGTCTCCGAAATCGGAGGCCTTTTATTGTGCAGTTATTTCCAGATTGTCCAACGTTTTACGATTGTATCGGACTATAAAGATGGTTATAGTTTTATTGTAGAAGTGAAAGGTATTTGGATAGGAGATAATGATCAATGAGAGGAATTGAAACCAGAATTATAGAAATCCGACATAGAATCTTTCGTGAGGTAGCCAGAATGGCATATCACACGGAGTGGTCGATTGATAAAAGAATTGAAGAGCTTCCATATAAGATCATTCCGGGTGAAGTGGGAAGTTTTCGTCATGATGTGTTTTTGGAGCGCGCCATTGTTGGGGAACGTCTCCGCCTTGCAATGGGACTTCCATGCAGAAAAGCTTCGGATCATGCGCCTCTATCTGCGAATATTGAGGATGCGGATAAACCAGAGACATATTATACACCGCCGCTGATCAATGTGATCAAATTTGCATGCAACGCATGTCCGGAAAAGAAAGTCATGGTGACTGAAGGATGCCAGAGATGTCTGGCGCACCCTTGTGTGGAAGTTTGTCCGACCGAAGCCGTGTTTTTGGATTCGAATACGGGCAGGTCCATGATCGATCAGGGTAAGTGCATCAAATGTGGACAATGTGTAAAAGTATGCCAGTATCATGCAATTATCAAGCAGGAGCGTCCGTGTGCGTTTGCATGTGGTGTAGATGCGATTAAATCTGACGAAAACGGACGTGCTGAGATTGATCCGGAGCGTTGTGTTTCCTGTGGTCAGTGTCTTGTCAATTGCCCGTTTGGTGCAATTGCGGATAAGTCTCAGATCTTTCAGGTTATCAGAGCAATTCAGTCCGGCGAGCAAGTGTATGCAGCCGTTGCTCCGGCATTTGTAGGTCAGTTTGGCCCTAAGGTAACTCCGGGAAAACTGCGTGCGGCGATGAAACAATTGGGATTTGCAGATGTTTTTGAGGTGGCAGTTGGTGCAGATTTATGTACGGTGCAGGAAGCAGAAGATTTTGTGACGGAAGTACCGGAGAAAGTGCCTTTTATGGCCACATCCTGCTGTCCGGCCTGGGCTATGATGGCGAAAAAGTTATTTCCGGAGCAGGCAAAATGTATATCAATGGCATTGACACCGATGACGTTGACAGCTCGTCTGATCAAACATCAGCAGCCCAATGCAAAAGTTGTTTTTATCGGACCATGTGCTGCTAAAAAACTGGAAGCGATGAGAGATGATATACGGAGTGATGTGGATTTTGTTCTCACTTTTGAAGAAATGGATGGTATTTTCGCTGCCAGACATGTGGATATCGAAAACCTGCCGGAAGATCCGGGTGGTGTCAGTGATGCGTCAACGGACGGTCGTAATTTTGCAGTATCCGGCGGTGTGGCAAATGCAGTGGTGAATGTGATCAAAGACCGTTACCCGGATCAGGAAGTGAAGATCGCCAGTGCAGAGGGACTGGGAGAATGCAGAAAGCTGATGACCATGGCAAAGGCCGGAAAATATAACGGTTATTTGTTAGAGGGTATGGCATGTCCGGGAGGATGTATCGGCGGTGCAGGTACCATGCGTGCGATCAAGAAGTCTCAGGCGGCAGTCAACCAGTACGCAGCGAAAGCAGGTCACAAAAAGGCGGATGAGACGAAATATGTGGATGAGTTAAACAAACTTGTAGAATAATAGGAATTATTACTAAAAACACTTGCATTTTACTTTTATCTGTGGTATTATTTAGTTAGATAAAACTAACTCAAGAATAGATAAAGGAGGATCCAGATATGACAAGTTCCGTATTTGCATTAGTAGTAATTGTTTCCGCATGGTATGCATTGAAATCCTCCACGAAAAGATTTCGCAGAGGCGGCGACTGCAGTTGTGGATGTGGCTGCAGAGGAGCTGTATAAAACGATAAACCATAGTGATTTTATAATAGAGGGGAGTTTGTACCTTGCAAAAGGTGCAGGCTCCTTCTTTTTTGTGTTCATGCAACCGTATTGTTGACGGGCTCTTATTTACAGTGTTAAAATAAAAGAAATTAGGATTAACTTGCATTGGAGGAAACAATATGGCTCAAAAAGAAAAGATAGGATTAGTGTTAGAAGGCGGAGCCATGCGTGGTATGTACACAGCCGGAATTTTGGATGTGTTTATGGAGCAGGGGATTAAATTTGATGGTGTGATCGGTGTTTCTATGGGAGCGATCTGTGGCTGTTCTTTTATATCCGGTCAGGTTGGCAGAACCATTCGTTATAATAAAAATTATTGCACAGACAAGCGTATGATGAGTTTTTACAGCCTGCTTACAACGGGAGACCTGGTTGGTGCTGAGTTTTGTTACCATACGGTTCCGGAACAGTTGGATCCATTTGACAATGAAGCCTTTATGAAATCTGACACAGAGTTCTATCTGGTATGTACCAATCTTGAGACCGGTGAGCCGGAATATGTGAAGGTCGAGGACATGAACGAAAAGATCGAGTACCTTCGCGCATCCGCTTCTATGCCATATGTTTCCCGAATTGTAGAACAGGATGGAAAGAAGCTGTTGGATGGCGGCTGCAGTGACAGCATTCCGGTAAAGAAATTTATGGAGCTGGGCTTCACAAAGAACGTAGTAATCCTGACGAGACCGGCCGATTATCGAAAAAAGGCAGAAAAGAGAGGTCTTGCACGCGTGTTTTATCGCAAATATCCAAAGTTCGTAAAGCGTTTGGAAGGAAGACCGGCAGAGTATAACTGTGCAGTAGAGGAAATCACGAAGTTGGAAGAAGAGGGAACGTGTTTCGTGTTCCGTCCCAAACGACCGTTGGAGATTGGACGCATGAGCCATGATGTGAAAGAGATTATCCGTACATATGAACGTGGCCGCAGCGATGCATTTGATTATCTGGAAGAGATGAAAGCATGGATGAAGGAGGATGTATGATGAAGACTTATAAAATCGCGGTAATTCCGGGAGATGGTGTTGGTCCGGAAGTATTGACAGAAGGTATGAAAGTATTAAAACGCGTGGCAGAATTAGCCGGTACATTTCAGATTGAAGATACCTGGTTCCCATGGGGCTGTGAGTATTATTTAAAAACCGGGAAAATGATGCCGGAAGACGGTATTGAAATCCTGCAGAATTTTGATGCGATCTATCTCGGTGCAGTGGGTTATCCGGGCGTTCCGGATCACATTTCCCTTTGGGATCTGCTCCTTACAATCCGTAAAAACTTTGATCAGTATGTAAATCTGAGACCGGTGAAATTGTTAAAGGGTGCACCGTGTCCGCTGGCAGGTGTGGATCGTGAAGAGATCAATATGACATTTATCCGCGAAAACAGCGAAGGCGAGTATGCAGGAAGCGGAAGCTGGCTGTTCAAAAATAAGCCGAATGAGGTTGTGATCCAGGACGGTGTATTCTCACGTAAAGGTTGTGAGCGTATCATCCGTTACGCATTTGAAGTGGCGAGAAAAGAGAAGCGCAGCCTGACCAGTATCAGCAAAGGCAATGCTTTAAACTATTCCATGGTATTCTGGGATCAGATCTTTAAAGAAGTCAGCGAGGAATATCCGGACGTAGAAACAAGGTCTTTATTGGTTGATGCGGCAGCGATGTTTATGGTTAAGGATCCGAAACGTTTTGAAGTGGTCGTAACAAGCAATCTGTTTGGTGATATTCTGACGGATCTTGGCGCAGCAATCTCCGGCGGTATGGGACTGGCAGCAGGTGCAAACCTCAATCCGGAGCGTACCTTCCCGTCTATGTTTGAGCCGATCCACGGTTCCGCACCGGATATTGCAGGTCAGGGGATTTCCAATCCGATGGCTTCTGTATGGGCGATTTCTCAGATGCTGGATTTCTTTGGTTACGAGGATTGGGGCAAGAAAGTGCTCGATGCCATTGAAGATGTTTTAGTGGATGGTGTATACATGACTCCGGACATTGGAGGAAGTGCGTCCACATCTCAGGTAGGCGATGCGATCGTGGCGAAATTAGGTTAGAGCATATGGCAGAAAGAATGTTTCATGTCATTGCCAGGATTCATACAGATTTTCCAACCAAATTTGGCATTCCGAGACAAAGTGGTCTGATCCATGATCTGAAAGCTGAGATTGTGTTTGAACCGGAATATCGAAATCCGGATGCATTGAGAGGAATAGAAGAATTTTCTCATATTTGGCTGTTATGGGAGTTTTCTGAGGCTGTGAGGGACGAATGGTCGCCGACCGTTCGTCCGCCGCGGCTTGGCGGAAATAAACGGATGGGTGTGTTTGCAACCCGGTCTCCGTTCCGGCCAAATGCAGTGGGACTTTCCAGTGTGCGGTTGGAATCAGTAGAACTTCACACTGATCGTGGACCGATCCTTCATGTGTCCGGTGCGGATCTGATGGACGGAACACCGATCTATGATATCAAACCATATCTGGCGTTTGCTGACAGCCATCCGGAAGCGACAGGAGGGTTTGCGGACAGGACAAAGGAATATGCACTCGAAGTGGAAATTTCTGGAGAAATCATTCAGAAGGTAAACCCAAATAAGAGAGAGGCGCTGAAAGCAGTTCTTGCCCATGATCCAAGACCATCTTATCAAAATGATCCGGAGCGGGTTTACGGAATGGAATTTGCCGGTTATGAAGTGAAGTTTCGAGTGGCAGAAGGAGTCCTATCTGTTATTGACATTATCGAGAATCAATAAAAAACGTTTGCAGAAAGTCATGTCGGCTTCTGCAAACGTTTTTGCTTTTCTGATTTTTATTCGAATGTTGTGTGTTTTGTGTTCTTGGTGTATTTCCTTGAACGTGGTTTGATGTTTTCAACCAGTGCGATCACAGAGCGCATATCCTGCGGTTTCAGCTCTTCTCGTGCTGTCGGGATATAATGCTCCAGGATCGGAAGAAGAACCAGAGCTGTAATACCGGCAGTAAAACCACCGTTATAGAGTACAAAACCACCGTGCAGATCACGGGTGGCTGTACACATGGATGCGCACATGAGTCCTGCAGCAATACCGGAGCGGACACCATAGCGGCCAACGATCGGACAAAGTCCGGTTGCAAAGGCTACACCATTGATATATCCCTGGGTGGATACAGACCAGGTAATATCACGTCCGTTGATCTCACAGAACAGGAGTGTTACCAGATAGAGGAGGATGTATCCGCCAAGGATCGGCCATACATTCTTCGGGTGCTGACCAATGGCCGCAAAGGTCAGGGCGGCCAAAATCACACCGATCGTCGGTCCGGTAAATCCTGCACCAGGAGTGAGGAAAATAATGAGGTTAATGTAACATAAAAAGATCAATCCATAGATTCCCATATTGATCAGGCAGACCGGCATTCCATATTTGTCTGCAAAATCGCTGGCAAATCCGGTATCTTTTAACAGCGCCTGATAACCTTTAAAGGATCTTCCATTTAAATAATATCCGATCAGGATACAGGAAACGAAGATCAGGACGAAAAAGATAACACCATATAAATGATAGCTGTGACCAAAATGCTCATAGATCATATTAGTCTGATGTATGGTCTGCGGAGGTGTGATTCCCATAGTCTTGTACATGAAGTTAAAAATAAAGAATCCGAAAACACCAAATGCAAGACCGCCATTATACAGGTTGTATCCTTTGTGCCATGCTTTTGCACCCGGGAGAATTGCCGGGATCACGAAACCGAGAATTAATGCGAATCCGATTGTTAATGCGATTCCGGAGAGTGTCAGATTGACTTTACCAAATTCGAAAGCTTCACCTTGTGTATAACGGAACAGGAATTCACTGATGAACGGTCCGAAGGATGTTGCAAACATGCAGACATGAAGGTTGTTCTTGAAATCCAGTTTCTTCATACGGAGATAGAGAAACGGTGCCAGGAAACATGGCCACATATTCAGAAAGTTCAATCCGTAGAAGCAGTGGGCAACTACAAGGAAATAGCCGGCCAGTGTGTTTGGGTGAGAATCACCTTTCAAAAGGATCATCATAAAAAAACACGCGAGACCGCAGGCTCCTGCATTCAGCATGGTGCTGGCGAGACCGCCAATCTCAAAGTAATCCGTAACCAGAGGACAAGGAGAGATCAGGATCAGGTACCAGTTATATAAGACAGATCCCCATTCTCCGGTGTAAAAAGCCGCAATAAAAGCAGAGATCAGAAATGCAGCGGAAAAGCCCAGTGCGATTCCGTTTATGATCATACTGTTGCTTATGTGTTTTTTTGTCATAAGTAAGTCTCCGTTCAATGTAATATCTTTCATTATAGCACTCTGAAAATATACCTTCAAGAACGAGAAAAAAATAAATACAAATTTCTTCTTAACGGGAAATTAACATGGTTCTATGATATAATGTGAAAAAATCTGATTTGTCAAGAGGTAATGGTATTTGAAGATCGCTAAACTAATAAAAAACAGTATGATTACTCTTGTAATTCTGGCACTTGCAGCAGTATTTTGTTTTTGGATACAAGATTTCTCCGAATCAGACAACCATGTTCCATTGCTGTTCGTATTGGCAGTGGTACTGGTCTCACGATTTACGGAAGGATATTTTTATGGTGTGTTGGCAGCAATGATCGCGGTCATCGGTGTAAACTATGTGTTTACATATCCATATTTTGAGATCAACTTCAGTCTGACCGGTTACCCGCTTACCTTTATAGCAATGCTTGCGGTTGCAGCGATCGTTAGTGCGTTAACAACACAGATTAAGGAAAAAGAGCAGATTCGTCTGGAAGTCGAACGAGAGAAAATGCGTGGTAATTTATTACGTGCGGTTTCTCACGATATTCGCACCCCTCTCACTTCGATTGTAGGAGCTACGTCCTTGCTTTTGGATAATGACGAGGAGTTATCCCATCAACAGAAATTAGAGTTTGTGAGAGATATCCGCTCGGAAGCACAGTGGCTGATCCGTATTGTGGAAAATTTGCTTTCCATTACGAGGATTGGTGATGGTTCTGACAGTGCGAAGATCGATAAAGTAGAAGAGATGATCGAAGAGATCATTGGAAGTGCGGTCCTTAAGTTTAAAAAAAGATTTCCGGAAATGGAAGTCGTGGTGATTCTTCCGGAAGAACTGGTTCTGGTACCAATGGATGGTATTCTGATCGAACAGGTTTTGGTCAACCTTCTGGAAAATGCAGTTCTCCACGGAAAAACAACTTCAAGAATCAATATTGAAGTAACAAGCAATGAAGAATATGTAATCGTATCCGTAGAGGATAATGGACAAGGAATTCAAGATGGATTGATACCGCGGATTTTTAGCGGCAGTATGCAGTCTGAAGAGGGAAAGGTAAGCGATTCCAAGAGAAATATGGGAATTGGACTTTCCGTATGTAAGACGATCGTAAAAGCACACAAAGGCAATATGAAAGCCGAAAATATAGAAAACAGTGGTGCCAGATTTACATTCTGGCTGCCCAAATAAACAGGAGGAACTATGGAAATCAGAGACAGAGTATTAGTTGTTGAAGATGATAAACGAATTAATAGCTTCTATAAGACTGTTTTGGAGGCAAATAATTATGATGTGTTAATGGCTCAGACAGGTACAGAGGCATATAGTATGATCACATCCCAGTGCCCGGATGTGGTGATCTTGGATCTTGGTCTGCCGGACATGGACGGTATGAAAATTTTAAAAAGCGTGAGAGAATGGTCCAATATGCCTGTGATCGTAGTGTCTGCGAGAACTCATGAAAAAGATAAGGTTGCTGCACTGGATATGGGAGCAGATGATTATATTACAAAACCGTTTGGAACTTCTGAGCTCCTTGCAAGAATCCGTACAGCGATCCGACATACAAGAAACACGCTGGTATCCCCGACCGGTGCACCGGTTGGTACTTTTGTTTCCGGTGCGCTGACGATCGACTATGATAAGCACAGGGTCTACATAGATGGAAAAGATGCTGGTCTGACACAGAATGAATACAAGATCGTAAGTCTGCTCGGTAAATTTGCCGGAAAGGTTATGACTTACGACTATATCATTAAAGAAATCTGGGGACCGAATATGAAGAATGACAATCGTATTCTTCGTGTAAACATGGCCAATATCCGAAGAAAGATCGAGAAAAATCCGGCAGAGCCGGAATACATCTTTACCGAAGTAGGTGTTGGATACCGAATTGTTGAACCGGATTAAACGTTAATATGTGAAATGTGGGCGCCGTCCGATGGGTGTGAAATTCGGACGGCGTTTTTGTATTTGCTAAGGATTTGTTTGTTCTGCCAATGTGTCCAAGGATTGAAAGGTATAGCCCATTTCTTCCCATTTGGTCAGCAATTCATCAAGAATGGCTGCGTTGGTCGATGAGGTACTGTGCAGAAGGACAATGGCGCCGGGATGGATGCGTCCAAGCAATTTTTCAAAGGCGTCTTCCTTTGTCGGTTGTTTTTCTTGATACCAATCCACATAAGCGAGACTCCAGAAGAAGGTTGTATAGCCCAGTTCTTTTGCTATTTGCAGATTTTGTTCACTGTATTTTCCCTGTGGAGGACGATAATATTTGGGCATGGAAAGTCCTGTAATCTCCGTATATTTCGTTTCCAGTTCTGCGAGCTCCTTTTGGAAAGCTTCTTTTGAAGATATCTTGGACATATCCGGGTGATGGTAGGTGTGATTGGCAACCATGTGTCCCTCATCGACCATTCGTTTGATCAGTTCCGGACTTGTTTCCAGATAGTTTCCAACAATGAAAAACGTTGCGGGAACGTTGTGTTTCTTCAGAGCATCCAGAATTGCAGGGGTATGCCCGTTTTCATACCCGGCATCAAAAGTCAGATAAAGGACTTTTTTATCGGTCATCTCTGCATAGTACGCATTGTATTTAGCCAGCTGATCTGCGGTGGCATTGGCTACGGGCGGTTGGCCCTCTGTTTGAAAACTCAGTCCCCAGTTTCCATTAGCAGAAGCCAGTACAGTTTCTTGAGCGCGTCCTTTCAGTGTGATGGAAGCTGCCAAGGTACCTGCACCAAAAGCAAAGATAAATAATAGTAGAAGAGCAGAAAATAAGGCCCATCTGTTCGAGTGTTTCATGAATTGTTCCCTTACTTTTTTATTAGAATATGGAGGTAAGTGGTCTATCATGCAGGAAATAGACTGGAATCTGTGTATGAACTATGATAAGATGTTTCTGTTCGAATCAAATGGAAGGACAGATGATAAATGAGTGATCGGTTTCAAAGGGTTCTCATTCCTTGTTTTTATTGTCTTGCTGTTGCATGTTTGGTGGAAATTCCACTTGCAAAGACATCTATATTTGGAAATGATGTGATCTTATGGGATACATTATTTCGAACCATATTGGCAATGCCGGGATTGTGGTATTTTTATCGTGAAGATCAGAAGTTACGGAAAAAGACGGTGGTGAATGTTTCGGTTTTTATGAAACTCGCCGGGATCGGAGTAGTTTTATCGGTAGTTTTTCGTATTATGTTTGAAATGTTGGGAATGCCTGGCTATGAGAGTGTGGAACAGAACTTGCTGGGTGGAAATCAATGGCTGCAGATCCTGGTTTTACTCGGAGCTTCTCCGGTGTTAGAGGAATTTTTCTTTCGCGGAGTCTTATATGGACGATTGAAAGAATTGGTAAAAACAGAAACGGCGATAGTGCTTACCGCACTGGGGTTCGGATTGTATCATGCGAATCTCAGTCAGGGGATATACGGCTTTTTTATGGGATTATTGTTAGCTTGGTGCATGGAACGCTTTCAAACTTTGAAGGCGCCGATTGCAGTCCACATTGCGGCAAATTTAGCGGCGTTGTGCATGGAATGGTTTTAGTTTCAATGAGAAAATTTGGGTAAAACGTTGAAAAATGGTTATTTTCTTGACAAAAATCATCTTAGGCTTTATAATTCCAACAGCCGATAAGGTGATAGGAGGAAATTTATTATGGCAAAGAAGAAAGCTGCAGAAGCTGCTGTTGTAGAGGCAGTAGAAGTAGTAGAAGTAGTAGAGACAAAAAAAGCAACAAGAAAGCCGGCTGTTAAGAGCTCTGTATTCGTACAGTTTGGCGGCAAGGAAATCGTAGAGAAAGATGTAGTAGCTGCTTGTAAGAAAGCATATGCTGATCTTGCTACAGGCGAAGACCTTAAGACTCTTGAAGTTTATATCAAAGTAGAAGAGAACGCTGCTTACTTCGTAGCAAACGGCGTAGCTTCTGAAGATTACAAAGTAGAGCTTTAATCTACAACAGACATCCGTCTGACATATTGCAATGAAAAACACCGCTGCTTTCGGGATTTACCTGAGAACAGCGGTGTTTTTGCGTGTTATGTTGAATGATGAAAGACTTATTGAAAGATCGGAAGCGTGATCAGCCGGCAAATGACCGGAGCAAGGGCGATGGCCGGCAGATAGTTGGCGATTTTGATCTTCGTAATTCCGATGATGTTGGTTCCCAGAGCGATGATGATCAATGAACCGACACAAGTCATTTCTGCAATAGCGGAAGATGTCAGAACCGGAGCAAGAAATCCGGCGCATAAAACCAGAAGGCCCTGAAAGCCAAGTACAAAAGCTGCGGCAAATAAAACACCGATGCCGAGGCTGGCAGCCAGCATGGATGAGGAAAACAAATCTAACAATGATTTTGTATACAATAAACTATTGTCTCCGGAAATGCCTGCATTCAAAGAACCGTTGATGGTCATGGCACCGACACAGAATAATAAGCTGGCAGTGACAAAACCTTCTGTCACAGAAACCTGCCCGTTTTTTCCTTTTGGAAAACGAGTTTCCACCCAAGTTCCCAGATTGTTGATCGCAAGATCGATATCAATGATGGTTCCAATGATAGAACCAATGACCATGGATGCGATGGTGATCAATACATTTTCACCGGATAAAGCTCCGTCGATTCCGATGTAGATGGTGCAGAGTCCCAGTCCAGTCATAACTGCCGAAGATACTTTTTCCGGAATTCCTTTCTTAAAAATAAGACCGATGATACTTCCTGCGATAACGGTCAGTGTGTTTGCAAATACGCCTGTCATGCTCATAGTTCGAGCCTCCTTAAAAATCTGTCACTTTAGTGTACTACAAATCTTGTGGTTTGACCAGAGAAAGTGTATAATGAATGCTAGAATGTCCAACAATCGTGGACTTGGAAAGTATATTACAGGAGGTTGATCATGTATTATAATAATGAGATTTGGGTAGCATCCGCCGGAGATAAAAAAATTTCTATTGTACCGAAAATGGCAAACCGTCATGGTCTGATCGCTGGTGCGACCGGTACCGGTAAAACTGTGACATTAAAAGTGATGGCAGAGTCCTTCAGTGACTGTGGAGTTCCGGTATTTTTAGCAGATGTAAAAGGCGATCTCGCAGGTATGTGCAAACCGGGTATCGACAGTGCAGATATGCAGGAGCGAATTGCAAGATTTGGTCTGGCAGAATGTGGATTTGATTACGAAGCATATCCGAGCTGCTATTGGGATATTTACGGAGAGAATGGTATTCCGCTCCGTACGACGGTCAGTGAGATGGGACCGACGCTTCTTGCAAGACTGATGGATCTGAATCCGACACAGACTGCGATCATGCAGATCGTATTTAAGATCGCAGATGACGAAGGATTACTTCTTTTAGATATTAAAGATTTGCGTTCCATGCTTCAGTATGTGTATGAAAATGCAAAGGAATATTCTGCAATTTACGGAAATATGGCGAAGCAGAGTATCGCAGCTATCGTTCGTTCTGTAGTTGCACTTGAGGAGGCCGGCGGCGACCAGTTCTTCGGAGAGCCGGGCTTAAACATCCGCGACTGGTTCCAGACAGGAAACGGCGGAAAAGGAATGATCAATATTTTAGATTGTCAGAGTCTGATCAACAATCCGACCATGTACTCCACATTTATGCTTTGGATGATGTCTGAGTTATTTGAGACACTTCCGGAGGCAGGAGATGCAGAGAAGCCGAGGATGGTATTCTTCTTTGACGAGGCTCATTTATTGTTTGAAGACGCCCCGAAAGCCCTGTTACAGAAAATTGAGCAGGTTGTGAAACTGATCCGTTCCAAGGGCGTAGGTATTTATTTTATCACACAGAATCCGTCTGATATCCCGAATGATGTCCTTGCTCAGTTGGGAAATAAAGTTCAGCATGCACTTCATGCGTACACACCGGCGGAGAAGAAAAAAGTAAAAGCGGCAGCAGAGTCCTTCCGTGAAAATCCGGAGTTTGATACCATGGAGGCGATCTCCGGTCTCGGTATCGGTGAAGCACTGGTTTCCTTCTTAGACCGTGAGGGTCGTCCGTCTATGGTTGAGCGTGCAAAGATCTTACCACCGAAGAGCCAGATGGGACCGATCGATGAGATGACAAGAACCCGCCAGATCCAGCAGAACAATCTTTATATCAAATATGAAGCGGTAGAAGATCGAGATTCTGCGTATGAACTGCTTACAAAACGTATCGCAGCGGAAGATGCTGCAGAGCAGCAGGCCAAAGAAGATGCACTTCAGGCGAAGGCGGAGGAGAAACAGAGAAAGCTGGAAGAGAAAGAGGCAGAGCGTCAGAGAGCTGCAGCAGAAAGAGAAGCAGAGCGCAAGGCGAAAAAGACAAAAACTGCAGTAAAGAGTGTGGCGAAGACTGCGACAGGAACCATCGGTCGTGAGATTGGCAATACCATCGGAAGCTCCGTGGGTGGTAAATTCGGTAAGAAACTGGGCGGAAATCTTGGTGCTGCTTTAGGACGCGGACTTCTGGATACTTTATTTAGATTCTAAAGATGCTGCAGTCGTCTTTGCAGATGCTTACGTCTGGCTAAGATACGGATCCTGCGGTCAAATAGCTGCAGCCATGCACAGGAAAATATAGTAAGAAAGATTTCCAATGCACTGGAGATGATAAAGTCACAGAGTATGAGCAAAATAAAGGTGCAGGCAATCGCTAACACCAGAAATGCAATGGGACAGGAAAACAGATCCGGTGCCAGAAGATAAAGTCTTCCGGCCATCATGGTAACCGATAAATAAAAAACAACAGTTGCTGTAAATGCCATGATGAGATGAAGATAAGAAATAAAAGGGTAGGTTTGCGGGCGGTAAGGCAGGAATACAGAACCTACGAGTAAATAAGCAGACACATCGGTCAGGATCAGTTCTTTATCTGTTTTCAGAAAAGACTTGGTCTGACCGATTGTGCGTTTTAGGAAAGTATGGTAAAATCGGGCAATGACAATGGCCCAGATTACCAACAGAATGTTTTTGGGGAAATATGCTCCAGCAACGGAAAAGTTGGATGTAAACCAGTTTGTTTGACCGGGCAGCAAAAATGTCAGTCCGGGGATAATAACGTAAGAAAGTAACATGTCCATTTTGCACCTCCTATTGTTAGCATATACGAGGACAAAAATGTGATACTGAAAATAACAGGTAATTGAACATGGAGAAGATGACAGGAACAGGACTTCCCGCCGCTTTTGTTGAAAAGATGCAGAAGCTGCTGGGAGAGGAAGCAGAAACATTTTTTGATAGCTATGACCATGTGCGCAGTTTTGGACTGCGTATCAATCCGTTGAAATGCAAAGATGTGATCCCGGAATATGTACGTGGATGGAAGAAGATCCCGTGGGCAAAAGAGGGATTTTATTATGATGAAACGATGCGTCCGGGCAAACATCCGTACCATGAGGCGGGTGTCTATTATATTCAGGAGCCAAGCGCCATGTCTGTTGCGGAGGCTTTGGAGCCGAAGCCTGGCGAGCGGATCTTAGATCTCTGCGCAGCTCCGGGCGGAAAGAGCACCCATCTGGCAGGTAAGATGGAGCAGAAGGGACTTTTGGTGTGCAACGAGATCCATCCGGCCCGTGCAAAGATTCTTGCTCAGAACGTGGAACGAATGGGAATTGCCAATGCAGTTGTGACCAATATGGAGCCGGCAGGGCTTGTAAGTACATTCACAGAATTTTTTGACGGAATTGTAGTTGATGCACCGTGTTCCGGAGAAGGTATGTTCCGAAAAGATGAAAATGCCCGTAATGAATGGAGTCCGGATCATGTGACGCTTTGTGCTAACCGTCAGGACGGGATCCTGGACTGTGCGGCGAAGATGCTGCGTGACGGCGGAAGGATCGCATACTCCACATGCACATTTTCACCTGAAGAAAATGAACAGGCAGTGGAACGATTTTTAGAACGTCATCCGGAATTCCATGTAGAACGTCCAATTTGTGCAGAACATTTCGCAGAGGGACATCCGGAGTGGTGCAAAGATCGTGCAGCAGCTCTAGAGGCGAAGATTCAAGACACAGTCCGTATTTGGCCACATAAAGTAGATGGGGAAGGTCATTTTTTAGCCCTTCTCGTAAAAGGACAGCGTTCTATGAGGGACAGCGCTGGGGAGTCTGTGGAAACCATTGCGGAAAACCACGTAAAAACCACAAAGAAAAGTGGAAAAAATGCCGGAAAGAACAAAGGAACAGACCTGAGTGATTTCGACAGCTTTTGTGATGAAATGATCCTTGACAGAGGGATCCTTCAGAATGGAAGACGTGTTCTGACATTCGGAGAAAATTTATATTTGATCCCGGCAGAAATGCCTGATATGGCCGGATTAAAGGTTCTGCGTCCTGGTCTTCACGTCGGAACACTGAAAAAAGGACGTTTGGAGCCGTCTCATGCTCTGGCTCTTTTCTTGAAAGAGGATGCAGTGAAAAAGTCTCTGGAAATCGGTTCCGGAGAGCAGGCAGATCGTTATCTCAAAGGAGAGACCCTGTCTATTCCGGAGGAAGCCGGCAATCTTAAAGGATGGGTATTGGTAACATGTGACGGATACTCTCTTGGATTTGGCAAAGCTGACCGTGGTGTACTGAAAAATCATTATCCGAAAGGACTTAGAAAACCGTAATATGAACGTACTGGAAAATACAGATCTGATCCGTGCATTACAAAAAGAAATTCCGATCCTGACTGCAGAGATACAGGCCTTATATCGTGAGTTGGACCGAAAGTTTCATCTTAACGGCGCCAAAGTTCCGCTTACATTTGGATTTGATACCGATCTTCTTGGTTCTTATACAAAAGCCGGGATCGATGAAGAGGAACATTTTCATTTTTCATTGCTGTTTGCAGGGCGCTCGGTAGAACATCCATTGAGCAAAGAAGACCGCCAGGATCTCTATAAGCATGAGTACGCACACTATATGCAGTCTCATTACCAGATTCCAAAGGAATATTTGTGGCAGCCGGGGATTCACGGAAGTGCATGGAAGTATTGCTGTTCGCTGGTGGGCGCAGTTCCGACGCCATATTATAAAGCCGGAGAAGCTTTGATGAAACCGGATTATGAAAAAGTCTTGAGGAATCCGATCCACGATAAGACAATCCCGATCCGTGATACATATCGACGTGAAAAAGAGTATCAGGATCAGAAGAACCGCGTGGTACAGTTTCAGGTCGGAGAAGTGATCAAGCATCCAAAATTCGGAAAAGGAATGATCGAACAGATCGAGCAGATGACCGGTTCCGTAAGACTTCACATTCGATTTGGAGAAGAATTAAAAGTGATCGATCAGAAGTGGCTGCTAAAAACGAAATATCAAAAGGTTGGAGAACGAGTGAATCCATAGAACACGAAACGGAAGTGTTTACCCGGTTATCAGGTAAATACTTCCGTTTTTTGACAAGAGATATTCGGAAACAAAGCTGCCATATCGTTTGGCAGCGGAGCGTGAAACTCCATGGTTTCATTCGTGATCGGGTGGGTAAACCTTAGATACACAGAATGAAGCGCTTGGCGTTCCATGTAACGATAGTCCGGATTATAAAGAAAATCACCCGGCAGTGGATGACCGATATGTTTCATATGAACGCGGATCTGGTGGGTCCTTCCGGTTTCTAAAAGAAGTCGAACGAAGGACAGATCTGCGTGGTCGTTGTAAGCCAGAGTTTTATAGTGTGTGATGGCAGATTCTCCTCGATCCGGATCAACAACACGTTCAATCGTAGAACCATCTTTTCTTGCGATCGGAGCGTCGATGGTCCCATGCTCATCGATTTTACCACATACAATAGCAGCATATTCCCGATGGATCGCATGGTCCTTAACCTGATCGGAGAGAATACAGGAACTGAGCATGTTTTTTGCTATGATCAGAAGTCCTGACGTGTCGCGGTCCAGACGGTTGACAGCACGGAAGACAAAATCAACGCCTTTTTCTTCCATATATGCAGCGATTCCGTTGGCCAGTGTGTTTCCATAATTGCCTTGAGATGGATGAACAGGCATTCCTGCAGGTTTATTGATTACCATGACATGATCATCCTCGAAAAGAATGTCCAGAGTCATGGGAACCGGAACGATTGCTTCCGAACCTTTTTTTTCAATTAATTCTACTCTCAGGATATCGCCATCTTCCAGAATATGATTGGAGAATACAGCAGTTTCTCCAATAAAAATACAATCCGGTGTGGTACGGAGATGCAATCGAAGGCGGCTGGAATAGCCTTGCTCCGATAAGAATTGTGATATTTTCTTGCCGGCGTCAGCCGGAGTGATCGTATAAGTAAATGTCGTTTTCATAAAGAGAATTCTACCATAGGAAATTTTAGATAGCAAGAGTGCATATATTGTAAAAAATGTCCGGATCATGAGAATGAAAACCAGTAAATGTATATGTGGGATATTGCTCACTGTATTTATGATATTGTATACAACATCGAATGCATCGGCATATACAGAACAAGAGAAATCTGTAATTTCCGAGCCTCGGCTATTTGCCCAATCGGCTGTTCTGATTGACGGAGATACCGGAAGAGTTTTATACGGAAAAGAGGAAGATACAGTCCTTCCGATGGCCAGTACGACCAAGATCATGACTTGTATACTAGCTCTCGAAAATGCTTCTCTGGATGACATGGTAACAGTGTCCGATTATGCTGCCTCAATGCCGGATGTGCAGCTAAATATCCGGAAGGATGAAACCTACCGTATGGAGGACTTACTGTATTCTCTGATGTTAGAATCCCACAACGATTCTGCAGTTGCCATCGCAGAACACGTGGGAGGAAGTGTAGAACGGTTTGCGGATATGATGAATCAGAAGGCGCGTGACATTGGCTGCTCCAATACATATTTTGTGACACCGAATGGATTAGACGGAACAGACAAAACAACCGGGACGTATCATTCAACAACAGCAGAAGAACTGGCACAGATCATGCGTTACTGCATCAAACAATCGCCAAAGAGTGAAATGTTCCTGGAAATCACAAAAGCCCCTTCCCATACGTTTTCTGATTTGGAACGAACTCGAACGTTTTCTTGTATCAACCATAATGCACTGTTGACCACAATGGAAGGAGCCATTTCCGGAAAAACCGGTTATACCAACGGGGCCGGATACTGTTATGTCGGAGCAGTTCAAAAAGAAGAAAAGCTGTTTATTGCTGTACTTTTGGCATGTGGATGGCCTCCGCATAAAACATACAAATGGCAGGATATGAGAACGTTGATTTCATATGGAAATGAAGCCTTTGATTATTATGAAATCCTGCAGGAGGAGATACATTTGGATCCAATATCGGTAGAAAACGGAACGCAAAAAACTGCCGGATTGAGAATCTGTTATTCGGAAGGAAAGAAGATGAGGGTTTTGATGAGAAAAGATGAACCGGTAAAAATAAGAAAGAAGATTGTGCGATCTTTGCACGCTCCGGTAGAGCTTGGAATGTCGGTCGGTCAGATTGACTATTGCGTCGGCGAAGATTTGATCTCTAGTTATCCAATCGTGACCACAGAGCAAGTAGGTTTATGGGATTTGAAATTTTGTACAAAAAAGCTTTTAAACCATTTTCTGTTCTGTTATAATGCAAGTTAAGGATTTATTTGGGGAGGAAATGCAGGATGCATACAGAACTGACAAGAGAGAGCGCCATTGCTCTTTTAAGAAAACACAACAAAGAAGATTTCCATGTACTTCATGGTCTGACCGTAGGTGGTGTATTGAAATGGTTCGCGACTGAACTTGGATATGGTGATGAAGCGGACTTCTGGGAAGTGGTTGGAATTCTTCATGATATCGATTTTGAAGAGTATCCGGAGGAGCATTGTCTTGTAGCTCCGCGTTTGCTTGCAGAAGGCGGTGCAGAAGAAGAGGTGATCCATGCAGTTTGCAGCCATGGTTTCGGCCATCGTCCGGAAGTAAAGCAGAGCCCGGATCATGAGATGGAGAAGGTGCTGTACGCAACAGATGAATTAACAGGTCTCATCTGGGCAGCAGCAAAGATGCGCCCGTCCAAGAGCACACAGGATATGGAAGTATCCAGCTTAAAGAAGAAATTCAAAGACAAACGTTTT
The DNA here is from genome assembly GCA_045647085.1 of Pilosibacter sp. Classification (GTDB taxonomy): domain Bacteria; phylum Bacillota; class Clostridia; order Lachnospirales; family Lachnospiraceae; genus Pilosibacter. The sequence goes on along the minus strand of JAZRLX010000259.1, from coordinate 577 downwards.
GCAGCAGGATGTTCCAGAGAGATTATTTCCGAAGGTGCGGATAAACTTGGCTGGGAACTTGCAAAACTGTTAGAGATGTCCATTCTGGCGATGCGTTCCTGTGAGGACGCGCTGAATGCTGAGATGGAAGTTATGGGCCTTCATGCATAAGCGGATAATAGAAAAAGAGACGTTCCACCCAGGCGGGAAGAACGTCTTTTTTTATTCTTCAACAATGGAAACGGTAATTCGGTGCGGCAGACACACCAGCATTTCTCCGTTCATGGAAATTTTTCCTTGTTTGACACAGTCCTGATTCGGACAATCTGCTTCTGAGATCCAGACAGTTCCCCCTTGAATGTTCAGGATATTCGTACCCTGAGATTCGGAAGAAATTGTGTAGGTTACATTTTGAGACAAATCAAATGTTTCCAAAATGGTTTTAGAGGAGTCCGCTGTGATAACAGAAACTTCCACTTTTGCGCCTGGTTTCGAAAAGAACATACGATTTGCAAAAGTGAAACCACATACGGCGAGGAGGATTGTCAGTACAAGATATAACTCACGCTTCATTCAGAAATTCCTCCATTCCTTCCGA
>JAZRLX010000258.1:0-2975 GCA_045647085.1 Pilosibacter sp. | reverse complement strand
TACTTACTTCCAGCGGTTTCTATGGTGTTATTATCGATATGACAGACGACACTGTAATCGTTGAGTTTGGTAACAACAAAAACTGCCGTATTCCGATGCAGAAACAGGCAATCGTTCAGGTTGAGAAGGCAAACGCTTAATCACTTGTGATGGCATAGTGAAATGAAAAAGACCGGAAATGCTTTTGAGGGCGTTTCCGGTCTTTTCATTGTGGGGATTATCGTGTAAAATAAAGACGATTAGACGAAAGAATATATGAGGGGGATTTCTATGCAATTAGTTTCACTTGGAATCGTATTCCTGGTTATTATTTTGCTTTTGGCGAAGCGCCGTCCGCTCTATCAGGCGATTTTTGGCGGTCTCGTGATGACAGTGGTGTTGTTCCGGATTCCACCGATGGAAATTTTGAACAATACGATGAAGGTATTTACGAACTGGTCATCAGTATCCGTATTGATTTCGCTTTATTTGATCTCCTTGCTTCAGCGAATGCTGGGAGCACGCGATCAGATCAAACTGGCTCAGAAGGATTTAAATGGATTGTTCCATAACCGTCGAGTAAATGCAGCAGTAGCTCCGGTATTTATCGGCCTGGTACCAAGTGCGGCAGCGATGATCCTTTGTGGAGATATTGTAAAAGAAGCATCGGACGGATACCTTGAGAAGAAAGAGCAGGCGTTTGTGACCAGCTGGTTCCGTCATTTGCCGGAGAGCATTCTTCCGACATACTCCGGAGTTATTTTGATGACAACCTTGTCCGGGGTTCCGGTTTCTGAGTTTATCATTGGCATGATCATTCCTGGACTTGTTCTTGCAGCGATTGGTTATATCCCGTATCTGAGAAGACTTCCGATCGATCCGGGAACTCCAAAGAGTGAGAACCGACTGAAAGATGCGATGAACCTTGTGGTACACCTTTGGACAATTCTTTTGATCCTTGTTCTGATCCTTGGATTCGGAATTCAGGTGGTTCCGGCGGTTCTGATCACAATCGCGTTGGCGATCTTTGTGTATCGTTTTAACGTTTCGGAACTATCCGAAGCAGTAACGAGTGCGCTGGAAGTGAAACTTCTGATGAATTCCTTCCTGGTTCTGGTGCTGAAGGAATTTGTCGCATACACCGGTATTCTGGGTGAGCTTCCGGACATGTTGGCAGTTCTTCCGATCCCGGCATTTATGGTATTTGCGCTCCTGTTCTTTGCGGGAACGATGGTCAGCGGCAGCAGCGGAATCATTGCTCTTGGTACACCGCTTGCTTTCGCAGCACTTGATGGTGGCATGCCTCTGATGGTGCTTCTCATGTGTATGGTGCATGCAGCAAGCCAGATCTCTCCGATCCATGTATGCCTGACAATTGCGTCTGAGTATTATGGAATTTCACTGGGTGAGCTGATCCGAAAGACTGTTCCGGCAGCGTTATTGTTCGCAGGACTGATGATCATTTATTATCTGGTGCTTTGTATGGTGGTATAAAAGAATGTAAAAAAATCGCGAATCGACAGATGAATTTGCCTGTCGGTCCGCGATTTTTGTTTTGATATTATTCAATTAAAAAACGTCTCACATATTTGCGAGACGGAAGAACCTTTAAAGGGGGACCTGCTAGGCGCGACCCTAGCAGGTATGAGTATGAAAAAGCTTTGTGTGTTCAAGTATAGCACTTGAAACAAAGGCAGGTTATCCTTTCGGATAACGTATTTGTATTATAGACAATAAATGTGTCTAAAATGTGAGGAAGCAATAAAAAAAGAATAAAAAAGTTTAAGAAGTTATGAAAAAAATATGGAAAATTTTCAGAATAGCGGTTACAATTGAAGGTAACATGGACGCGCATCCGTAGATTTGCGTGAGAAATGAAAGGTGGTATATGAATGGGAAAGGTATTGGTAATTGGTATTGCCGGCGGTTCCGGAAGTGGCAAAACAACACTGACCAATCAGATCGTATCTCGATTTTCGGATGAAGTGACGGTAGTTACACATGATAACTATTACAAGGCACACGATGATATGACATATGAGGAACGCAGCAGACTCAATTACGATCATCCGAATGCATTTGACACAGAGTTGATGATCGAGCATTTGAAGCTTTTAAAAGAAGGGAAGCCGGTTGATTGTCCAATCTATGATTATACGATCCACAACCGCAGCAAGAATTCATTGACGATCGCTCCGGCGAAAGTAATCATCGTAGAAGGTATTCTGATCTTTGAGAACAAAGAATTGTGTGATCAGATGGATATCCGCATTTTCGTGGATACAGACGATGATCTCCGCATCATCCGTCGCATCCGCCGAGATGTAATGGAGCGCGCGAGAAGCCTGGATTCTGTGATCAACCAGTATCTGGATACGGTAAAACCGATGCACGAGCAGTTCGTAGAGCCGAGCAAGAAAAATGCCAGCATTATCGTTCCGGAAGGTGGACGCAACGAAGTGGCGTTAAACATGATCCTCAATCAGGTTCGCAGCCACTTGGCATCTGAGGAATAAACATATCCGGAATATTTCGGAAAATGCCACAGTTTTGCCTGAAAATTAAAAGTAATTTTTAAGACCTTTTTTGAAATAATCTGTTATAATACAGATACAATCAAAAATGAAAACAATTTTCATACATATATGAAGGAGGAAATGATTTATGAAGAAGAGAATGAGCGCACTTGTATTAGCAACTGCAATGGCAGCATCTGCTGTGACACCGGCGATGGCAGCGACAGATTATACCTATATTGAATCAATTACACTTAATCTTTCTGTAGATAATGTTGAGGCTGGTAGTGACGACTGGGAGATCAGTGTATCTTGTCCTACAAATGGTGTATATTTCGATGATTATGAAGATTTTACCGTTACAAATGCACCGGATGATGGTGAAGAATGGAAAGATGATGTAAAGCCGGAGATCAAACTTGTATTAAGAGTTGATGATGAGGATGAGTATCGTTTCAAAGATATTGACAAAGAGGACGT
>JAZRLX010000257.1:0-7118 GCA_045647085.1 Pilosibacter sp. | reverse complement strand
AAGTAAGGGATCACTGTTCCATTCTCGTATTCTGTTTCCCAATAACAGTATTTTTCTCCTTCCAAAGTCTCAGTAAGAAGCTCTGTAAACATCTTCACATTTTCATTGAGAAGACGTGCTGTATCTGCGTACGCTCCCTGTATCATCGTTTCATAAATATTGGACAACAGTTCTTCTTCTGTCTGGCTGACCGGAAGTTCCTCCTGCACGACTCCTGCCGTTGTCCCAACTACTTTGCTTATCAGTGAAGTGGTGTCTTGTCCATCCTCCATAAATCCCCGTCCGAAGACAACAACAATTACAGCAGCAACCACCGCAAGCCCGCACACAGCCTTTTTCCATTTCATACTCTCCCCTGTTCCAGGCTGTTTTTCTTTTTTCAAATTCTCATTCCTTTCAAAACGATATCCACTTGTCTCCGTTATTTCGCAATTTCCCTAATACTATTTTAACAAAAAGAGATGCCTACAATCAACTATCAATTGTAAGCATCTCTCGTTTTTTCATATATTTAAGTTTTTCGTAAGCGTTTCTTGCTTATTTTGTAAGCTTAAAGGAGCTCTTTAAGGATACAATACGGTTATAAACCGGTTTTCCTTCCACACTGTCTTTGCAGTCTACACAATAGAAGCCATTTCTTACGAACTGGAAGCTGTCATAAGCTTTTGTATCCATTAACATCGGTTCAACAAACGCTTTCACGATTGTCTTAGAGTTCGGATTCAGGTTTAAGCTGCCGTCTTCGTTCAGTTTGCCCTTCTCCTCATCTACGATATTCTCATAGAGACGGCACTCTACTTCTCCTGCTGTCGGAGCAGATACCCAGTGAATGGTACCTTTTACTTTACGTGCTGTAAAGTTCAGTCCACTCTTTGTCTCCGGATCGTAAGTACAGTGAACCACTGTTACATTACCGTTTTCATCAGTCTCATAACCGGTACATGTTACGAAATATGCGCTCATCAAACGAACTTCGTTGCCCGGGAAGAGACGGAAGTATTTCTTCGGCGGCTCGATCATAAAGTCTTCTCTCTCGATGTAAAGCTCGCGGGAGAACGGAACAAGTCTTTCACCCATCTCCGGGTTCTCAAGGTTGTTCGGAACCGGTAACATCTCTGTCTGACCTTCCGGATAGTTATCGATTACAAGTTTGATCGGATCAAGAACTGCCATCATACGCGGTTTCTTTAATTTCAGATCCTCACGGATACAGTACTCAAGCATCGCATAGTCAACAGAGCTGTTTGCTTTGGATACACCCACGAGATCAACGAACATGCGAAGAGCCTCCGGTGTATAACCTCTTCTTCTTAAAGCAGCGATGGAAACGAGACGCGGATCATCCCAACCGTCTACGATACCGTCTTCTACTAATTTTTTGATATATCTCTTACCTGTAACAACGTTTGTCAGGTAAAGTTTTGCAAACTCGATCTGACGCGGCGGGTTCTCGAATTCACACTCTTTTACAACCCAGTCATATAACGGTCTGTGATCCTCGAACTCGAGTGTACAGATGGAATGTGTGATATTCTCGATCGCATCCTCGATCGGATGAGCAAAGTCATACATCGGGTAGATGCACCACTTATCACCTGTGTTATGGTGATGCATGTGTGCCACACGGTAGATAACCGGATCACGCATGTTAATATTCGGAGAGGCCATATCGATCTTCGCACGAAGAACCTTCTCGCCGTCTTTATAAACGCCGTTTCTCATATCCTCGAACATCTTTAAGTTCTCTTCCACACTTCTGTCGCGGTACGGGCTGTTTTTACCCGGAGTATTGAAGTCACCACGGTACTCTCTGATCTCTTCTGCTGTCAGATCACATACGAATGCTTTTCCTTTTTTAATAAGAAGCACTGCACACTCATACATCTTCTCGAAGTAATCGGAAGCAAAGAACAGTCTGTCTTCAAATTCTGCGCCAAGCCACTTTACGTCAGCAATGATGGACTCAACATACTCAGTTTTTTCTTTTGTCGGGTTTGTATCATCAAAGCGGAGGTTGAACTTACCGCCATACTCTTTTGCAAGTCCGGAGTTTAAGATGATGGACTTTGCATGTCCGATATGCAGGTAACCGTTCGGCTCCGGTGGGAATCTGGTCTGGACGTGATTATATACTCCCTCTGCGAGGTCTTTATCAATTTCCTGTTCAATAAAATGTTTGGAAACAACTTCTTTTGTCTCCTCTGCTGTCTTTACGATTTCAGCCATGATCATTCCTCCATAATTTATGGTATAATAATGCATTTTAGCATATTTTCTTTTAATATGGAAGAGAAAAACCACTTATTCTTTCCTTTTTTCAATCTTAAGTATAACCCATTACATCTATTGCTTATACTATGCTATAATCCAACTGCAGGAATAACATTAATTTAACAATCTTTTTTCAAAGGAAGGTATAGGACTATGACAGCTAGAAATGATGTTAGAAAGATCGCTTTGATCGGAACCGGTATGGTAGGTATGAGCTTTGCATACTGTTTATTAAATCAGACGATCTGTGACGAACTGGTTTTAATCGATATTGATAAAAAACGAGCGGCCGGAGAGGCAATGGATCTGAACCATGGTCTTGCTTTTGCTCCCGGCAACATGAAGATCTATGCCGGTTCTTACGAAGACTGCCATGATGCAGATATCGTCACGATCTGCGCCGGCGTAGCCCAGAAACCAGGCGAAACAAGATTGGATCTTTTAAAACGTAATACCGCCGTATTTAAATCCATTGTAGATCCGGTTGTGGAATCCGGTTTTTCCGGTGTGTTTCTGATCGCAACCAATCCGGTTGACATCATGGCTCGCATCACCCAGAAACTATCCGGATTTCCGAAAGAACGGGTCATCGGCAGCGGCACTGCTCTTGACACTGCAAGACTTCGCTATTTAATTGGTGAATATCTGAACGTTGACCCGCGAAATGTTCACGCTTACGTCATGGGCGAACACGGCGATTCTGAGTTCGTTCCGTGGAGTCAGGCCTGTCTTGCTACAAAACCGATCTTAGAGATCTGTGAAGAATCCAATGGTTATATCACCAAAGACATACTGGAAGGGATCTCTGAAACTGTAAAACATGCAGCCTATGCGATCATTGATGCAAAGAAAGCAACTTATTACGGAATCGGAATGGCACTGACCAGGATCTGCAAGGCAATCTTAAACAATGAAAACAGCATCTTAACTGTATCTGCATATCTGGAAGGCGATTATGGACAGAATGATGTTTACGCCGGCGTTCCATGTATCCTGAATCAGAGCGGAATTCGCAACATTTTACATCTCAATCTGACAGACGAGGAACAAAAAAAGTTCGACTGCTCTTGTGAGACACTGAAGCAATCCTTTCAAGGTCTTGGATTATAATTTCAAAAACAAAGGCATCGACCATTAGGATCGATGCCTTTTGACTTAACACTTACCAAGTTTTCTAATTACAGATCAAGATCGATGAACTCAAAATCATCATCCTCTTCTACTTCTTCAATCTCGATCTCTTCGATTTCATCTTCTGATTCTACAATCGGAGTTGCTGCAGTCTCAGTCTTTTCAATCTTTTCCGCTTTTTCCGCTTTTCTGCGTTCTGTCGGAATGAATTCTTTTACTTCTTTCTCTTCTGCAGCTGCTTTTTTCGGTTTTCTCACAATAAGAGCAACCACAAGTAATACTGCAAGGAGAACGGATACACCTGCCAGAACTGCAATGATCCATCCGCGTGTCTTGTACTCAGCAAGAAGCTCTGTATATGTCTCTGCAAGTTCTGTATATTTTCCTCTTAAATCTGCAGCATCCGGATCACGGAAATATCTCTGCATCGTCATTTCTTTCTGGTCATAACGATAGAAGTTACGCTCTCCTTCGTCATTCTGTCCATATACAATGCAATACTCCGGAACATCCTCTGTCTTAGAATTCCAGATCCAGCCGTGAACTGTGTGGTTTCCGATATCGATCGTACACTCAGCAAATCCTTCCGGAAGTGCGATGTCGTCCGGGATCTGCTCCGGCGGAAGCACGATGATCTGCTTCTCAGCCATGCGAACCGTTACATACGGTGCAAGGATATTGGAAGTCGGATCAAACAGGAAGAAGTCTCCCTCTCCGCTTTCATTGGTCATGTAAAGAAGAACATTGCCCTGAGCATCTGCTGCTGCCTGCACTGCCTGACCATCATATGTGAATTCTGTAACTGAGAATCCTGTCGGTAATAAAGATTCATCAAAGGACGCTGCCACCTGCCAGTTTCCGTCCTCCACATTTGTAGCAGAACCGCCGGAAGTTACCGGTGCGGATGTCTCACCTGCAGACTCAGTCGGAAGTTCTTCTGTCTTAGTTACCAGGATCGTATAAGTTTTTGTTGTCTCTCCATCTTCTGCTTTCACTTTGCATGTGATCGTATTCTCGCCAAGCTGAAGACCTTCGTTACCACTCACAGACACACTCGCTTTATCATGGTTTGCCGGAGCGCTGACTGTCAGTTTCTCCACATCTGCGCCGACAATAACTGTATACTCTGTCACATCTGCACTGAATGCCGGTGTCAACTCACCCGGAGAGATGGTTAATCCGGATAATGTTGCATCTTTTGAATATGTTACCGGGGCATTCACTTTAATCGCAGAGCTTCCCACATGATCGATGGTAACCACCTGAGAGTTTGCGTCATACACTTCCTGGGAAGTCACTTTAATATTGGTTGTTCCTGCTTTTAATGCTTTGAACTTTAATGTAAATGTAAATGTTGTCTGGTTTTCAGATTCCATCGCACCGATCACACGAATGGAACCTGCACCGCCATTTGCACTGGTTCCGCTTACAAACTGCAGAGCTGAGGAATCGTACTGCAAACGCACATCAGATGCTCCCAGCGCTGTATTATCGGAAGATGCAATCTTCATTTTTACAGACACCTGTTCGCCCACTGTTACGGACGGATCAGAGAATGTAATCTTACCGGTCGCTGCATGTGCTGTCATCACCTGCATCGGTACAGCTGCAATGAACAGGAATAACACCATAAACATTGCTGCCAATCTCTTTAATCTTCTATTCATTTTTCATTGTCTCCTTTGTTCCAATACACTTACTGGCCGAAAATTGCCTTCTGGATGGCAGTTGCATCTGCTGATGTGATCTTGCCATCTCCGTTCATATCTGCGGCTTTCAATGCTGCACCACTTAATACATTTTGTCCCAGAATCTGCTTGTTTATAAGCATCATATCCAGAATCGTCACAGAACCGTCACCGTTGCAGTCACCTTTTTTCTGACCGGACGTCTGAGATGCGGATGTTTCCTGCACAGCCGGCGCTTGTGTTTCCGGAGCTGCTGTTTCTGCCGGAGCCTGTGTCTGTGGTGCCGTTGTTTCTGCCGGGGCTTGTGTCTGAGGAGTACTTGTCTCAGATGGAGCCTGTGTCTGCACGCCTGTGATCGCAGATGGAGCCTGCGTTCCGTTAGATGTCAGATTTCCGGAAGAACCACTCGGTCCCACTCCGATCTGAACATCCTGACTTCCACCAGGTGCTTCCGGTCTTACCACAGAAACGGAGGAGTCTGACGGTGCTGTTGTTTCCGGTACAGTCGCTCCCGGGCCTGCATTGACTGAACCCGGTCCTCCGCTTATGCTTCCGGATGTGTTGCCTGCAGCCCCCGGACCACCCGGTCCATTGGAAGAACCTGTGGATGTACTGTATCCAGGTCCCACATTTACACTCGGTGCATTGGACTGACGTACAACATTTAATTTATATGTGCGTACTGCACTGTTTTCTGCTTTAACTTCCACAAAAATGGTATTATTTCCGCTCTGAAGTTCCACTTTTCCTGTTCCGGAAACTGTTGCCTTCGCATCAAGTGCAGATGCTTTGATCTCTACTCGCTCTACAGATGGATTTACAATAATATCATAACTTTCTGTATCGCGATCAAATGTCGGAGTCAATGCATAACCAGTTACAGTCAGGCCCGAAAGCTTGTTGTTCGGACTTCCGCTTCCTGTCGGTTTTGCACATGCTGTCTCCGGCATGTTGTTGTACACCGGGATTTTAAATACCAATGTTTCATTTTTCATCGCATCAGTATATGCACGCGCAAGCTTCGCGCCCTCTCCGGCTGCTCCCTCGATATTCGTCATATACTGATGTTTATAAAGGTTGTTACCCTGCACATTAAACTTCTTTAAATAGAAGGTATCCTGTCCCTGTTTTACGTAATTCTCTCCATAATATAAAGAACCGCCAACAATCGACTTCTCAATAGAATTCCACGGACGACCATATGAGCCACTCTGGGATGCATACCATAATCCTCTTGTGACTGCAGACATATTGCCCGCCTGGTATGCACCTACGTTAAAGAAGTTATAATATCCTTTATATCCGGCTGTATTACCGGAAATACTTCCGGATGTGCCTTTTCCCTGCTCCTGGATGATCATCGCACAGAGAACGTACGGATTGACACCGGACTGAGCTGCCGCTTTCATAATAATATCAGTATAACTCTGGCCTTCCGGGATCGGAGAGGTCTTTGCAGCTCCTGTATTATCTCCTGTGATCGAAGATGCGTCCATACCCGGACCATATTCTACATTCGGAACTGCAAGTACATTTGTTTTTCTTGCACTTACTACAGCAGATGGTCCCTCTAAGCTAACATTACCCTGTGTTGTCCCGGATGGACTCACAAACTGAACACCGCTTGACTGAGTTCCTGTAGACGGTGCTGTTGTCTCTGCCGGAACAGTCTGCTGGACACTGCCCGGTCCGCCGGAATTCACATTCTGATTCGCAGAACTTGCTCCCGGACCGGCTGTTGAACCTGGTCCACCGGTATTTTTATTGGATGCATCCGGTGCATTCGGACTACCCGGACCGTAGTGATTGTCGCTGCCGGAAGAAAATGCTCCAGGACCTGCGGACTGGTCGATCTCGCTCTCTGTCACTCCGCCTGAAACTACTGATTTTTCCAGAAATGTTCCTGTAACCATGCTCTGCATCGCGTCTTGCAAGAGCAGCTTTTACACCGTTGTAGATCATTTCGCGTGCTACTGTCGGGTGTACAGAAATTGCAGAGAAACGGCTGCGGCCTTCTTTTACAACCAC
>JAZRLX010000256.1:0-4206 GCA_045647085.1 Pilosibacter sp. | reverse complement strand
TATGATCGATTTTATATCACCGCTCAGACAAGTTCAAAACAGCACACCGCTAGTCCAGTGCATCACAAATTTTGTTACCGTCAATGACTGTGCAAATATCATTTTGGCAGCCGGCGGTTCTGCATCCATGTCCCAGGACATCCGTGAAGTAGAAGAATCCGTATGCCGTGCAAAGGCTTTGGTCTGCAATATGGGTGCTATCGATTTTGTGGATTCGATGATCCTTGCAGGGAAAAAAGCCAATGAGCTGGGCATTCCGGTGGTTCTCGATCCGGTTGCTGCAGGCGGAACGACGCTCCGCAGAAAAGTATCTCGTACGTTGCTGGAACAAGTTCATTTTGCTGCCATCCGCGGGAATGCTTCGGAAATCCGTGCCCTTGCAGGCCAGTCCTCTGTTGGAAGCGGAGTTGATGTCAGCGCGGAAGATGCAGTCACAGAACAGAACATGACTGCTGTGATTGAAATGGCAAAAGAACTGGCATGCAAGATCGGCAGTGTCATTGCAATTTCCGGTCCGATCGACATTGTAACAGATGGCAAAAAAACAGTACTGATCCGCAACGGCTGTGCAACCATGGCTCGAATTACAGGTAGCGGCTGCATGCTGACATCTCTGATCGGAGCTTTTTGCGGCAGTTATCCGGATGATTATTTCTCCGCCACATGTTCTGCCATTGCAGCCATGGGAATCTGTGGAGAACTTGCAGAGGCCCGTCGCCTGAAAAATGGTACCGGAAATGCCACCTTCCGCACGGATCTGATCGATGCAGTATTTAATTTAACAGAAAAACAATTGATGGAGGGGATTCGTTATGAAGTTTACTAAGGAAGAAATTCGTAAATCCATGCTGCTCTATGCAGTGACTGACCGTGCATGGCTGAAGGAAAATGAATCGTTAGTGTCTGTATGCAAAGAGGTTTTAGAAAACGGAGCGACATTTTTACAGATCCGCGAAAAAGATCTGGATGTAGCATCCTTCGAGCAGGAAGCCAATGCACTGAAAGAGTTGTGCGCGGTTTACCGCGTTCCGTTTGTTGTAAATGACAGTGTGGAAATTGCAGTCAGCATTGATGCGGACGGTGTCCATGTGGGACAATCCGATATCAAAGGCAGAGATATCCGTGCTATGATCGGAAATGACAAGATTTTGGGCATCTCTGCAAGTACCGTGGCCGAGGCGGTTGCAGCGGAAAAGGCAGGTGCTGATTATATTGGTGTAGGCTCTGTTTTTGCAACAAGCACCAAAAAGAATGCCAGAAATCTGTCCGTTGAACAGTTAAAAGAGATCAGTGACTCCGTATCAATCCCGGTTGTTGCCATCGGAGGCATCAACGATTCGAATATCACAGAGCTGTGCGGCAGCGGTGTGGATGGAGTCGCTGTTGTATCCGCAATCTTTGCTGCTGAACATCCGGGAAATGCAACTGCCAATCTTTTGAAATTGTCTGAGGAGATGGTTCAGCATGGATAAACGTTACGCGATTTTTGATATGGACGGAACACTGGTTGATTCTATGGTGTTTTGGAAAAATCTTGCATCTGAATTTCTGAAATCCAAAGGAGTCACACAGATTCCTGATGATATTTTGATGAAAATCAAGGCTATGACAATGACGGAATCTGCAGCCTTGTTTGTTCAGGAATTTCGATTGGAAGGTTCTCCGGAGCAGGTCGCGGAAGAAATGAATGCAATGATGAATCAGCATTATCAAAAGGACATTCCGCTGAAAGCAGGGGTTTACGACTACTTAGAACAATTACATCGTGCCGGTACTGTCATGTGTGTGGCTTCCGCCACTGCAGAGCCACTGATGGAGGCATGTTTAAAACGCCTGGGTGTTGCGCACCATTTTCAGTTTCTGCTTTCTTGTGAAACAGTTGGTGCCGGAAAAAGCAAGCCTGATGTTTATTTTGCTTCTGCGGAACGTTTGGGAGCAAGACCGGAGGAAATCGCAGTCTATGAAGATGCGCTGTACGCGGCACGAACCGCAAAAGAGGCAGGTTTTTATGTCGTGGGTGTATATGATGAAAGTGCGTCCGGACACTGGGACGAGGTAAAAGCATTGTCAGACGAATGGATAAAAGAATGGTAAGTATCTTGAACAGAAAGGAGCAACTATGAGAACAGCATTAACAATTGCAGGAAGCGACTCCAGCGGCGGCGCCGGTATTCAGGCAGACATCAAAACCATGACCATGAACGGCGTTTATGCAATGAGCGCGATCACAGCCCTGACTGCTCAGAACACCACCGGTGTGCGTGCAATCCAGGAAGCCACTCCGAATTTTTTAAAACAACAGTTGGATGCAGTCTTTGAAGACATTTATCCGGACGCAGTCAAGATCGGAATGGTATCTTCCGGAGAACTGATTCACGTGATCGCAGATCGACTCCGATATTATCAGGCAAAAAATATTGTGGTTGATCCGGTCATGATGGCAACCAGCGGTTCTTCCCTGATGAAGACTGACTCGGTACAGGCATTGGTTGATGAACTGTTTCCTTTGGCTGCTCTGGTTACTCCGAATATTCCGGAGGCACAGACACTCACTGGAATGATAATCCGGGATAAAGAGGATATGCTGACTGCTGCCTGCAAAATTCACACAGACTATGGATGTGCAGTTCTGTTAAAAGGCGGTCACAGTGTTTATGATGCCAATGATCTGTTATTTGCAGAGGGAAAAGCAACCTGGTTCCGTGGAAAACGCATCAACAATCCTAACACCCATGGTACCGGTTGCACCTTATCAAGTGCGATCGCGGCGAACCTGGCGAAAGGATACAGTCTTGAAGAATCTGTTCAGCTGGCAAAAGACTATATTTCCGGCGCATTATCTGCAATGCTGGATCTAGGCCAAGGTTCGGGACCGATGAATCATGCGTTTGTGCTTAGAAAATAGTCAGACTTACTTTGGTTATTTTTGGATTGTTAACGTAAAATGATTCTTTTCAAATTGCAAAAGTCCGTCATCACGCATTTTGGATAATTCATTTGACATAGCACTTCGGTCAACGCAGAGGAAGTCAGCAAGTTGTTGTCTCGTGAAAGGAATTGTAAACTGACAGTTATTATGTTTCTTTGCTTCATTGGAAAGATAGGACAATAACTTTGCACGAGTGGAACGTTTGGACATATGACCGATTTTTTGGACCAGATTTCTGTTCTTCTCGGAAATAGAAAAGAACAGGTTTTGTACCACCTTTGTGTGAAAACGGCAGGCTGCAGAACAAACAGTGAGCATTCGTTTTATATCAAATACAATGATGGAACTATCAGTCTCTGCAACGACATCATTAAGAATGGCACCGCTTTCCGGTGCAGCATAGGACTCTCCAAACATTTCTCCCATGTGAATCACATGAACAATATTTCGATTTCCCCAGTAATCATCCTGCTGAATCAGAAGCTTTCCTTCCACAAGGATCATAATATGATCGATATATTCCCCTTCACGGAAAATATATTCCCCTTTTTTGAAGGTTAGTAACCTGGCTTGAAGGCAGGTTAACATAGAGGCGATTTCATCTTCGCCTATACCTGAAAATAGCTGGGTTCGTTTTAATATTTCTATATAATTTGTCATACATGGCTCTTTTGTTGCAAAAACAACACATTTGTTATAATTATTGTAATTTAGTCTGCTCATAAAAACAAGTAGAATATCGATATTGGAGGTAACATGTGAAAACACATTGACGAATGACTATGTGTACAGTATTCTATTTAGGTCGTAGATAATTCAAATGTTATCATGTTGTTACGGAAGGGGTTGTTAAAAATGAAAAAAGTAGCATTTATATGTGTCCATAATTCTTGCAGAAGTCAGATTGCAGAGGCACTGGGAAAACATCTGGCATCAGATGTATTTGAATCTTACTCTGCCGGCACAGAGACAAAGCCCAAGATCAATCAGGATGCAGTTCGTATTATGAAAGAATTGTATGGAATTGATATGGAAAAGACTCAATATTCTAAATTAATTTCAGAAATTCCCGACCCAGACATTGCAATTTCGATGGGATGTAATGTTGGATGTCCTTTTATTGGCAGAGCATTTGATGATAATTGGAGATTGGAAGATCCTACTGGAAAATCAGATGAAGAATTCAAGAAAATAATCGAAGAGATTGAAAACAGAATTTTACAGTTAAAAAATGAGTTGTAGAATTTCGTATTGTGCTTTGTTTGTAAACTAACATT
>JAZRLX010000255.1:0-7340 GCA_045647085.1 Pilosibacter sp. | reverse complement strand
CTACAATCGTTATGCCGACAACAACTCCGTTAATCAAAGTTAATCGCACAAAGAAACTCGGCGCTAACGTAGTTCTTCACGGTGACGTATTTGACCAGGCTATGGCACATGCAAATGAACTTGCTAAAGAGCACGGCTATACATTAGTTCATCCGTTCAACGATCTTCGCGTTGCAACAGGTCAGGGTTCCATCGCAAATGAAATCCTTGCAGAGCTTCCGGATGCAGACTACATCCTTGTTCCGGTAGGCGGCGGCGGACTTTGCGCAGGTATCTCCACATATGCAAAGATGCTCAATCCGAATATCAAAGTTATCGCAGTAGAGCCGGCTGGCGCAGCTTGCTTAAACGCAGCATTAGAAGCTGGTCATGTTGTTACAGTTTCTCCGATCAATACAATTGCTGACGGTACAGCTGTACAGACACTTGGTGATAAGTTATTACCGTATATTAAAGAAAATATCGATGATATCATCTTGGTTGAAGACTCTGAGCTTGCACAGTGCTTCTTAGAGCTCGCTGAGAACCACAAGATCATCGCTGAGAACTCCGGTCTTCTTACAATCGCTGCATTAAGCCACTTAGATTGCAAGGGCAAGAAAGTTGTTTCCGTTATTTCCGGCGGTAACATGGACGTTCTTGTAATGGCAAACGTAGTTCTGAACGGTCTTCTTCAGAGAGACAGAATCTTCACTGTTTCTGTAATGGTACAGGACAAACCGGGTAAATTAGCTGCTCTTACAGCACTTCTCGGTCAGAACCAGGCTAACATCATCAAGCTTGATCACAACGTATATGCAAACGTAAACCGTGCTGCAGGTGTTCAGGTAGTATGTACTCTCGAGGCATTCGGTACAGAGCATAAAGAGCAGATCATCGCAGCACTTGAAAAAGAAGGCTTCTGCCCGAAATTAGAGAAAACATCTAATATTTACATGTAATTAATTTATTGGTTCGGTAATGACCGGAGTGTAAATGGTGTTACATAGATGATTGACGAGGGAGCCAATGATGAAATTGGCTCCCTTGTTTTATCAATCATATATAATAGTTACAAATGAGTAGGCATTCGCCTAAGGGATACGTTTAGGGGGGAAACTGTCTATGGATAAAGCCCATACAAAGACAGCTTTACATAAGAATATTCATTACTTTGTACGTTGGACGATCATATCCGCGATCATGGGTGTTCTCTGTGGTCTTGTGGGATCTGCATTTGGACATGGTGTCCATATTGCAGGAGATTTCTTTAAAGAACATGATTTCATGCTGTATCTGATGCCGATATCCGGTATTTTGATAGTAATAGTACATAAGGTTTTAAAACAAGTGGGAAATAAAGGAACAAACTTGATTCTGGAGTCTATCCATGGATCAGAAAAGGTGAATTTTACTTTACTTCCAACTATCTTTATTTCGACAATTCTCAGCCATCTTGTTGGTGCATCTGCAGGTAAAGAGGGTGCTGCACTTCAGATTGGTGCAAGCATCGCAAATGTTGTAGGTGATGTGTTCAAACTCCATGATAAAGATAAAAAGATCATTATCATGTGCGGTATGAGTGGCTGTTTTGGTGCTATTTTCGGTACTCCGCTGGCTGCGGCCATGTTTGGTATGGAAGTAGCTGTTATCGGCGTTGCTTATTACGCAGCATTCATTCCGTGTGTATTTGCTGCATTTATCGGTGCAGAGGTGTCTCATCTGCTTGGACTTCATGCAGAAGCATTTACAATTTTGAATATTCCGGAATTTGAACTTCATACAATGATCTTCCCGCTTATGATCGGTCTTCTTGGCGCAGTGGTGAGTATTATTTTCTGTGAAGTGATTCACAAAGCTCATCATATCTACCACGAAAAGTTCCATAATCTTTACGTGAGAGTACTGGTTGCGTCAGTCATCTTTATGGCTTTGACTTTTGTTTTTGGACGTGATTATTGTGGTGCAGGATTTAACTTGGTAGAACAGGCGATCCATGGTGAGAGTCGTTACGAGGCGTTCCTTCTTAAGATGCTGTTTACAGCTATCGCACTTGGCGGTGGATTTAAAGGCGGCGAGATTGTACCGACACTTGCAATCGGTGCAACCTTGGGATCAGCGTTTGGCAACATCGTGGGATTTGAACCGTCTCTTATGGCTGCATGCGGTATGCTGGCACTGTTCGTAGGTGCTACCAACTGTCCGACTGCGACTCTGTTCTTAGGATTTGAACTGTTTGGATTTGAAGGTATGCCGTACTTTGCAGTAGCAGTAGCGATTAGTTTTGCTCTTTCCGGTTACTTTGGTCTTTACACCAGTCAGAAATTTGCACATGCGACTGCAAAGACAGAGTTGATGCATCTCAATCATCATCCGCATCACCCGCATCATTCTCATCATGAACCGCAACATGTTGTTGTAAAAGATGTGCATTAATTGAACATGTGGTCTTTTGAATTGCGTGATATGGAAATTAACTCTTGACAAAATTCGCTCAAGTGCTATACTTGAATTCAAGTGAAAATCCAACACGTTGACAGGAAGAGTAGATTGTGTGTAATGTCCAGAGAGAGGTACATTTGCTGAGAGTATCTTACAGGAACACAGTTGAAGACCACCCTGGAGTGGCCCTTAATCGGGTCCGGTGATTCCGTTATAATCATAAATGAAGTGGTGTGAATCCATTGTTTTATTTATGCAATGAGTTCGCGCAATCAGGGTGGAACCGCGAAATGATTATTCGTCCCTAGATATACGGTAGAAGTATATCTAGGGATTTTTTATTTTCACGAATGACCGCGATCGAACTGAGACGTAGCGAAAGTGAGATTGCACTGCAATGTAACGTATTGGTAAATCTAAAAGGAGAATGAAGCTATGAAAATCACATTAAAAGATGGCTCTGTAAAAGAGTACGCACAGGCAATGGCGATCATTGATATCGCGAAAGATATCAGTGAAGGTCTTGCAAGAATGGCATGTGTTGCTGAGGTAAACGGTGAAGTGTCCGATTTAAGAACAGTTATTGATACAGACTGCGAGTTAAACATCTTAACAGCAAAAGATGCTGCAGGTCTTGCTGCACTTCGTCACACAGCCAGCCACGTTATGGCTCAGGCTGTTCAGAGATTATGGCCGACAGCAAAACTTGCAATTGGTCCGTCCATCGCTGACGGTTTCTACTATGACATCGATTTCGCTGAGCCGATTTCCGCTGAAGATCTTCCGAAGATCGAAGCTGAGATGAAGAAAATCATCAAAGAGGCTCTTCCGCTTGAGCGTTTTGAACTTCCGAGAGAAGAAGCGATCGCTTTCATGAAAGAGAAAGAGGAGCCGTACAAAGTAGAGCTTATCGAGGACCTTCCGGAAGGTTCTGTTATCAGCTTCTACAAACAGGGCGAGTTCGTTGATCTTTGCGCAGGCCCGCATGTAATGAGCACAAAAGATCTTGGTAAAGCATTCAAGCTTTTAAACCTTGCAGGTGCTTACTGGAGAGGTTCTGAAAAGAACAAGATGCTTACACGTATTTACGCAACAGCTTTCGGTAAGAAAGAGGAGTTAGATGCTTACATCACAATGATGGAAGAGGCTAAAAAGCGTGATCATAGAAAGATCGGTAAAGAACTTGGCTTATTTATGATGAGCGATGCAGGCCCGGGACTTCCGTTCTTTATGCCGAATGGTATGGTTCTTAAGAATACTCTGTTAGAGTACTGGAGAGAGATCCATAAAAAAGCAGGTTATGTAGAGATTTCCACACCGATCATGTTAAACAGAACACTCTGGGAGACTTCCGGTCACTGGGATCATTATAAAGATAACATGTACACAACTAAAGTTGATGAGGAAGATTTCGCAATCAAACCGATGAACTGTCCGGGTGGCGTTCTTGCATACGCAAACGAGCCGCGTTCCTACCGTGACCTTCCGCTTCGTATGGGTGAGCTTGGTATCGTTCACCGTCATGAGAAATCCGGTCAGATGCACGGTCTTATGCGCGTACGCTGCTTCACACAGGATGACGCTCATATCTTCATGACAAGAGAGCAGATCCGTGATGAGATCAAAGGCGTAGCTGGTCTTATTGACAGCGTATACAAACTCTTTGGTTTCGAGTATCATGTAGAGCTTTCCACAAGACCGGAAGACTCCATGGGTTCCGATGAGGACTGGGAGATCGCTACAAGCGCATTACAGGGCGCTCTTGATGACCTTGGTCTCAACTACATCGTAAATGAAGGCGACGGTGCATTCTATGGTCCGAAGATCGACTTCCACCTTGTAGATGCGATTGGCAGAACATGGCAGTGTGGTACAATCCAGCTTGACTTCCAGCTTCCGCAGCGTTTCGAGATCGAGTACATTGGTGCTGACGGCGAGAAACACAGACCGATCATGATCCACCGCGTATGTTTCGGATCCATCGAGCGTTTCATTGGTATCTTAATCGAGCACTTCGCAGGCGCATTCCCGACATGGCTGGCTCCGGTACAGGTTAAGGTTCTTCCGATTTCTGAGAAGTACGAAGCTTATGCAAACAGCGTAAAAGCAGCACTTGATGCAGCAGGTATCCGTGCAGAGATCGATATGCGTTCTGAGAAGATCGGTTACAAGATCCGTGAAGCACAGATGAAGAAAATCCCGTACATGCTTGTTGTTGGTCAGCAGGAAGAAGCTGAGGGCAAAGTAGCTGTAAGAAGCCGTTTCAAAGGCGATGAAGGTGCATTTGGTCTTGATGAGTTCATCTCCAACATCAAAGAAGAGATTGCAACAAGAATCAACCGCCCGATCGAAGTGAAAAAAGAAAACTAAGAAATAATATAGTCCCCGTATCTGATAGATATGGGGACTTTTTGTCACTTATGTATTTAAGAGTTAGGATCTTTTTCATCGATTTCAAGATCTGCAGTAATATTTGATGCGATCGATCGGATCGATTTTCTGCTTTTGAATTTACGAATGATGAAAATTAAGATCAATACAAGAAATGCAAGGGGGATCAACAGTGGAATAGAAGATGCAGTCCACACAATGAAATCGATAGCATTTTCCTTCAGATTCTCAACATTTCTGGTAAATCCTTTTTGGATTCGTTCACCGATGGTCGCCGGAGCAGTTGGTGAATATACTTTTACTTCAGAAATATTTACATAGACAGTACTGTAATCCACCTGATTATCATAGAGTCGCAGTCTGGATTCCATGGATTCGAGTTCATAGCGAATTTCAGATAATCGTTCTTCTAATGCGATCACAGCTTCTAAGGTATCAGCTTTTTCTAACAGGGCCCAAATACGGTCTTGTTCGATGGTAAGAGACTTCTTACGGCTTTCCAAGTCACTGTATTTCAGGGTGATATCTGTGGTAGTTTCTGATTTATTTGTAATGTTGGAATTTTCTTCCATCGAGTGAACAAACTGATCTAGTTTGGTACTTGGAATACGAACAGTCATATAGGCGCGTCTTCTGGAATTTTCGTATTGAATACTGTGACCTGAAACATCAGACTGCTCAATGTATCCGGATAATGTTTGGATCTGCTCCTGCAGTTTACGAAGGAGGGTATCGAACTCGTCCGTTTCTACGTCGAGATGGATCGTTCGGATCAGTTTTCTTCCGACACTTTCCTGTTGCGAGATTCCATCGGAAGTGGAGAGCGTATTACCGGTAGATTTATCGACTGCTTCCTCAACAGCTTCTGTGTCTAAATAAGAAAACTCCTCTTTGTAGGATCCATTTACAGCTCCGGCTGCTGGTGCCATCGCAGCTGCTGTTTCTGCAATCGTGACCGCTTCTTTGGAAGAACCGCCACAGGCAGTGAGCATCAACATAAGACTAAAGAATGTCAGGAAAAATTTTAAGAATTTTTTCATATTACCTCCCCTTTCTATATAGTTTTCTCTAAGATATACATAACATAAAAGAGAATGCAAAACAATAGAAGTAATAAAAAGTTCAGAAAACATTAATAACAATTAAAAATAGTTTAAATATGATAGTGCAAATCATTACAAAATATTTACAACAATCCAATATACATATATAATATTATATATATTTACAAAAGAGAGGAAGTTCATATGACATTTTTTAAAGGTATCGGAGCTCTTGTATTGGCATTGGTGGCTTTTTCTGTATTTAGTTTTAAGCTTCCAAAAGGCGATAAGGCAATGGGAGGCTTGGCAGACGCGGCCGTAGCTACTTTCCTTGTGGAAGCGATATTCAAATACATTTGTGGAGATTTTATCGGTATAAAATTTCTCGGTGAAGTTGGTGCCGCTTCAGGTGGAATGGGTGCAGTAGCAGCCGCAGCTTTGGTTGGCCTGAGTATGGGAACAAATCCTGTGTTTGCAATTGCTGCAGCCGCCGCTGTTAGTGGATGTGGTATTTTGACAGGATTTATGGTTGCATATATCATGTCATTCTTTATGGGAAAATTTGTGAAACTCCTGCCGGCAGGATTAGATGTGATCTTAGGTACTTTAGTTGCTGCAGCATTGGCACGAGCAATGGCAGTTTTGGTGGATCCGGCTGTAAACACTGTGATCTCAACCGTTGGAGATTCTATCACAGTGGCAACGACGCAGTCACCACTTGTTATGGGACTTCTCTTAGGTGGTATTATGAAGGTTGTATGTACATCACCGCTGAGTTCAATGGCATTGACTGCCATGTTAGGATTGACAGGACTTCCGATGGGTATTGCAGCAGTTGCTTGTTTTGGCGGAGCGTTTTCAAACGCGATGGTATTCCATTGCTTAAAGATGGGAGACAGAAGCCGTGTATTAGCAGTAATCCTTGAACCATTAACTCAGGCAGATATCGTAACTTTGAATCCAATTCCGATATACAGCAGCAGTTTCGTTGGCGGAGCAATGTCAGGCGTGATCGCGGCAACATTGCAGATCATCAATAATGCTCCGGGTACTGCATCGACAATTCCAGGATTGCTTGCTCCGTTTGCTTTCAATGCACCGGGTACTGTAATTCTTGCAATGGCTTCAGCTCTGGCATGTGGTGTGGTTGGAGGATATCTTGTAGGTATCGTATTTAAAAAGATGGGCTATGTCAATAAAATGCCGTTAGCTGAGTAATATATAAAGGAAAGGGAAGCAGATCAGAAGAGGAGATGCTTCCTTTTCTAATGTTTAACTATGTAAATTATAAAATTAAAAGGAGCAGATATTGATCTTTTACTTCAATACCTGCTCCTTAAAACATATCGTTCATTGGATTTGTACCTCTATATTTCGTTTACAGTTACACTTGTTTACGGGTTACATCTATTTAAATGTTTTAAATAGTGTAGTACTTTCAACTACTTTTGATAATACCCTCAATTATCATATTTTTGATTTTTA
>JAZRLX010000254.1:0-3914 GCA_045647085.1 Pilosibacter sp. | reverse complement strand
CGAACTCTACAATTTAGAGGCAACCCCGGCTGAGTCCTCAACTTACCGTCTTGCAAATCATGACAAGGCGAAATATCCGGAAATCATCACAGCTGGTGAGGCTGACGGTACACCGTACTACACAAACAGCTCCCACCTTCCGGTTGATTATACATCTGATGTATTTGATGCGCTGGATATCCAGGATGAGTTACAGACTCTTTACACATCCGGTACAGTATTCCATGCATTCCTCGGCGAGAAACTTCCGGATTGGAAGGCAGCGGCGAAGATGGTTCGCACAATTGCAGAAAACTACAAGCTTCCGTACTATACACTGTCTCCGACATACTCCATCTGTAAAGAGCATGGCTATCTGATCGGTGAACATTATACATGTCCGATCTGTGGTGAGAAGGCAGAGGTATACAGCCGTATCACAGGTTACTATCGTCCGGTTCAGAACTGGAATGATGGTAAGACACAGGAGTACAAAGAGCGTAAAGTTTACGATATGAAATCTTCTGTTCTGAAGAGAAATCCGGACGCATCCAAGACAATCGTAGAAGCGATTCAGGCAGCGAAGAACAGCGTGCAGGCGGCTCAGGAAGAGCAGAAGGCAGCTGTGAACCAGAGCGCAGGCATTGGTGCAAACGGTGTTTACCTTTTCACAACAAAGACATGTCCGAACTGTAAGATCGCAAAACAGTTCTTAAAGGATGAAGCTTATCAGGTGGTGGATGCAGAAGAGCATCCGGAGTTAACAGATGCTTATGGCATCATGCAGGCTCCGACACTGGTGATCGTAAACAACGGCGAAGTGCAGAAATTTGTAAATGCTTCTAATATCAAGAAGTATGTGGATTCTAAGAGATAATTTTCAAAGAATCCGGATAAAATAGAAAAGAGTTCTTGATCATAAGAGCGGATGATATCTGATTTTAAAACAGATGTTGTCCGCTCTTTTTTTAGAAAACGTGCATTTCATTGACTGGAAATGTGGCGTTTGATATACTTAAAGTTAGGGAAACAAGATAAGAAAGGATGGAAAAGGTGTATGGAAAAAGTAAAGGGCAGAGCCCGTGAATTTACATTGGATGTGCTTTACGACATCTTGGGAGGCTTCCTGCAGGCGATCGGTCTGCATTGTTTTATCGACAGTATTGATATCGCGCCGGGTGGAGCAACCGGTCTTGCGATCCTTTTAAATCGTTTTACTCATTTGCCGCTCGGTACATTGACGATGATGATCAACATTCCGCTTTTGATCGCATCCTGGATCTGGCTCGGTAAAGGGAAAACACTGAAAACGTTTAAAACCGTTGCGATCTTGACGGTTATCTTGGACTTTATCGTAACTCCATATATTCCGGTATACACGGGAGATAAATTGGTTTCTTGTATTTTTGGTGCAGTAATGGTTGGCGCCAGCCTGGCAGTTGTATTTATGCGCGGTTCCACAACAGGCGGCGGTGATATTATGGCGAAGCTTTTACAGAAGTTCCGCCCGCATATGCAGACGAGTACAGCTGTATTGCTGACAGACTTTGTGATCGTTGCAGCGTCCATGCTGGTATTTAAAAATATCGAAGCCGGTTTGTATGGTGTTATCAACATGGTGCTTGGTTCTTATGTGATCGATACGATCCTTTACGGTACCAATAAGAGTACGATGATCACGGTAATGTCTCCGCATACTCCGGAGATCGCACAGGCATTGATGGATGAGCTTGAGCGTGGTGTTACATTTTATAAGAGCCGTGGTGCATATTCCGGACGTGAAGGTGAAGCGTTGATCTGTGTTGTTGACAGAAAGCAGTTTTATAAAGCGAAAAAAATGATTTATGGAATTGATCCGAGAGCATTTTTGATCGTTTCCGAGGCGAAGGAAGTGTACGGTGAAGGATTCCTGGATTCTGATTGGGAAGTGTAATGATGAAAGTATTTTTATGTGAAACGATACATGGTAAGGCTGTAGAGCTGTTAAAAGCAAATGGCGAGATCGTCTCTGAGTGGAGCAGGATCGGAGAGGTGGACGCCTTGATCACTCGTGCGATCAAGGTTGGTGCGAAGGAAATGGATGCGATGCCGAATCTGAAGGTAGTTGCAGTTCACGGAACCGGTACCGATGATGTGGATCTTGCAGAAGCTAAGAAGAGAGGGATCAAGGTGGTCTACGCACCGCATCTCAATGCCAATGCAGTTGCTGAACTGAGTGTCGGATTGATGCTGACTGTTTGCAGAAAAATCGTGGAGGCTCGCAAGGTAATCGATGGTTTTGGTGGAGCAGGAAGTGGAAGTAAGCCGGACAGTGAACGTCAGGCAGAAGCGCAGGCATTGCTTCGCGGATATGAACTCCGTGGAAAAACTTGTGGTCTGATCGGTTTTGGTGCGATCGCGACGAAGGTAGCCGATATTGTGCGTTTGGGTTTTGGAATGGATGTGGTAGCATATTCACCGTCCTTGACAGAGGAGAGAGCAGCAGAGCATGGAAGTCGTTATGGGGCGAGTGTGGAGGCAGTACTTGAGGCGGCAGATTTTGTGTGCCTATGCCTTCCATTGACAGAAAAATCCAGAGGATTGATCTCTGCAGAACGCCTGGCAAAGATGAAGGACGGAGCTGTTCTGATCAATACCTCCCGCGGACCGCTGGTGGATGAGACTGCACTTTATGAAGCGTTGAAATCCGGAAAACTTAGCGGAGCAGCAAGCGATGTATTCTGCGAAGGATTTCCGAAGCAGGGAAATCCTCTGTTGGAGCTTCCGAACTTTGTGGCAACTCCGCATATCGGAGCTAATACAGATGATGCTCTGTATGCTGTGGGAATGGCGTGCGCAGAGCAGATCATTGATGTGCTGGAAGGAAGAAAGCCGAAGTATCCGGTATTTGAATGATAATACAAATGCTGATAAATGCAGGGGGACTTTATGAATAAAACAGGATTTGGATTTTTAAGATTACCAAGACTGGAGCCGAATGATGAGAAGAGTGTTGATTATAATCTTTTGAATCAGATGGTTGATACATTTCTTGAAAAAGGCGGCACCTATTTTGATACGGCTTACACATATCTGGGCGGTGTCAGTGAAGAAGCATTAAGAAAATCGCTGGTGGAACGTCACCCACGCAATGCATTTCAGATTGCTACAAAACTTCCGGGTTATAAAGTGAAGTCCCATGAGGAATGTTGGAAACTTTTTGAAGAACAACAAGAGAGATGTGGCGTCAATGATTTCGATGTGTACCTTCTTCATTGGCTGAATCGTAAAAACTATGATCTGGCAGAACAATATGACGAATTCCGTTTTCTTAGAGAATTGAAAGAGAAGGGGAAGGCAAAAGAGGTTGGTTTTTCTTACCACGATGGGCCGGAACTGTTGGATCATATTTTGAAGGAACACCCTGAGGTGGATATTGTACAGATTCAGGTGAATTATCTGGATTGGAACAGTGAAGCACTGAGAGCCAGAGAATTATATGAAGTAGTAACGAAGCATGGGAAAAAGATCATCATCATGGAACCGGTAAAAGGCGGAAATCTTGCTAAGATTCCGGAAACTGCAGAGCAGATGCTGAAACATCTTCGCCCTAATGAGAGCATTGCTTCATGGGCGATCCGTTTTGCAACCAGTTTAGATCAGGTGGCGATCGTGTTGAGTGGAATGAATTCCATGGAACAGCTGTCCGACAATATGCGTGACCTGGATCCGATCACTTCGGAAGAGTTGGAAGTTTTGGAACAGGTGGCAGAGATCATTCGTTCTAATACAGCGATCCCGTGCACCGGTTGTAATTACTGTGCGCCGAACTGTCCAATGAACATTGCGATCCCACGGTATTTTTCCATTTACAATGATCATAAAAGAAATCCGGATGATATGTGGAAAATGAAGCCGGTTTACCAGGAGATTGTGAAAAACTTTGCATCACCGTC
>JAZRLX010000253.1:0-5840 GCA_045647085.1 Pilosibacter sp. | reverse complement strand
AAGAAGTGCATTCTTACAGAACATTGAATTCTGTAAAAATGCACTTTTTGTTTTAGGAAATATATTTACCAACGACCAAATTCGGATAATTCAAGACCTTTATTTTTATCAAGAACAGTGTTTACTGCCCATTCATGAATGAAGAGTAATAAAGGATTGCCTTTAAGGTCTTTGATACGTTTCATGTCGGATGTACCGTTGATACGGGCAACATCTGTATCTTTGCTTGTTACCCAGCGGATATATTCGTGAGGCATTGGTTCCATACGGATTTCAACGCCGTATTCGTTTTCAAGACGGAAACGAAGAACGTCAAACTGAAGAACACCAACAACACCTACGATGATTTCTTCCATACCTGTGTTGTACTCCTGGAAAATCTGGATGGCACCTTCCTGAGCAATCTGAGTCACGCCTTTGATAAACTGTTTACGTTTCATTGTATCGACCTGACGAACTTTGCAGAAATGTTCTGGTGCGAATGTTGGAATACCTTCGTATTCAAATACATTGCCAGGAACAGAGATTGTATCACCAATAGAGAAAATACCTGGGTCGAATACACCGATGATATCGCCTGCGTAAGCCTCTTCGATGATCTTTCTGGACTCCGCCATCAACTGCTGCGGCTGTGTCAGACGAATCTTCTTTCCACCTTGTACATGATTTACTTCCATACCTGCTTCGAACTTACCGGAACAGATACGCATAAATGCAATACGGTCACGGTGTGCCTTGTTCATGTTGGCCTGAATCTTAAATACAAATGCAGAGAAATCTTCGTCAAACGGATCCTTCTCACCCTCATTTGTCTTTCTGGACAGTGGAGAACTTGTCATATTTAAGAAATGCTCCAGGAATGTCTCAACACCGAAGTTTGTAAGAGCAGAACCGAAGAATACCGGAGATAACTGACCGTGGTCAACTAAATCCTGATCAAACTCATCGCTGGCACCATCTAACAGCTCGATATCCTCAAGAAGCTGATTGTGGTAGTCTGTACCGATCACTGCATCTACATCTGTGCCTTCTACATCGAATGTCTGGCTTGCAACTTCTTTCTGACCGCTCATAGCTGCTGTGAATGTTGTGATCTTCTTTGTCTGTCTGTCGTAAACGCCCTTGAAGCTCTTACCACAGCCGATCGGCCAGTTGATCGGACATGTGTGGATTCCGAGAACTTCTTCGATCTCGCTCAGAAGTTCAAACGGATCACGTGCTTCACGGTCCATCTTGTTGATAAATGTGAAGATCGGAATGTGACGCATGACACAAACTTTGAACAGCTTGATTGTCTGCGGCTCAACACCCTTGGAACCATCGATGACCATTACTGCGGAATCCGCTGCCATCAATGTACGGTAAGTATCCTCGGAGAAGTCCTGGTGACCGGGAGTATCCAGAAGGTTAATGCAGCATCCGTTAAAATTGAACTGTAATACGGAAGATGTTACGGAGATACCTCTCTCCTTCTCGATCTCCATCCAGTCGGAAACTGCGTGTTTTGTGTTCTTACGTCCTTTTACAGTACCTGCGAGGTTGATCGCACCACCGTAAAGAAGGAATTTCTCTGTTAATGTAGTTTTACCGGCGTCCGGGTGCGAAATGATCGCAAAGGTACGTCGTTTCTTGATTTCTTCATTTAAGTTACCCAAGGTAAACCTCCAACTTGTAATTTATTTTAATTGCAGCCGAAAATCTCATCTAAGATATGAACTGCAACTTCTTCCTTAGACATGATGTCCAGTTCCACTTCTTTATCTTTCTTAATGAATGTTACCACGTTTGTATCGGTTCCGAAACCGGCGCCAGCCACTTTCAGGTTGTTGGCAACGATCATATCCAGATTCTTCTTCGCAAGTTTCGCTCTGGAGTTCTCTAACATATTCTGAGTCTCCATAGAGAAACCGCAGAGGAACTGACCCTCTTTTTTATGTTCTCCCAGATATTTTAAAATATCATCGGTTCTCTCAAGTTCGATCGCCATGTCACCGTCTTTTTTCTTTGTCTTTTCTGTTCCGACAAACTTCGGACGGTAATCAGCAACTGCTGCAGATTTGATAATGACATCCATCTCATCACTGCGGGAAGTAACTGCATCAAACATATCTTTTGCGCTTGTGATCTTCACCACATTGACAAACATCGGCGGATCGATCTCAGTCGGTCCTGTCACCAGTGTCACATCAGCTCCACGGTAAGCAGCCACTTTTGCAATGGCATATCCCATCTTACCTGTGGAATGGTTTGTAATATAGCGAACCGGATCGATGGCTTCTCTTGTCGGACCTGCAGTCACAAGGATCTTCTTTCCTGTCAGGTCTTTCTTATATAAGAGCTCTTTCAGGATGTACTGAAGCAGAACTTCCGGTTCCGGCATCTTGCCTGCACCGGTATCGCCGCAAGCCAGATAACCGCTGGCCGGAAGGATCACTTCCATGCCATATCTCTGGCAAGTCTTCATATTGTCCTGAGTGATCGGGTTTTCAAACATCCTTGTATTCATCGTCGGACTGATGATCTTCTTACACTGACACGCAAGGATCGTTGTAGTCAGCATATCATCTGCCAGACCATGCGCCATTTTCGCGATCACGTTTGCGGACGCCGGAGCAACCAGAACCACATCAGCTTTCTTTGCAATGGAGACATGCTCCACAGAAAACTCGAAGTTTCGGTCAAACGTATCCACCAGACACTTGTTGCCTGTCAGTGTCTCAAAGGTAATCGGGTTAATAAAATTGGTCGCATTTTTTGTCATGATCACATGAACCTCTGCATGAAGCTTCATCAGCGCACTTGCTAAGTTCGCGATCTTATATGCGGCAATACTGCCTGTCACACCTAAAAGTACGGTCTTTCCTCTTAACATTCTGGAATCCTCCGTTGTAATATTTTAAAAAATATGGTAATATAACTCATGGTTACATAGGTGTTTATGCGAGCATAGACCCCCTAACTATAATATTATACCACTTACCAGTCAAATGGGAAAGGAGTTTTCTCTATGATTTTAACAATTGATATGGGAAACAGCAATATCGTAGTCGGCGGTATTGATGAAAACAAATTATATTTTGAGGAGCGTATCACTACAGACCACAGAAAGACCAGTCTGGAATACGCGATCATGCTGAAAAACATCTTGGAAATCAATAAGATTAAGCGTTCCGATATCGAAGGCGCCATTTTGTCCTCCGTAGTTCCGCCGCTCAATGCACCGATTTCCTCCGCTGTCAAAAAGATCATTGGGAAGAAACCGATGCTTGTCGGTTCCGGTATGAAGACCGGTCTGAACATCAAAGTGGACAATCCAAAATCCGTAGGTGGTGACCGTATCGTAGCCGCAGTCGCTGCTGCAGCTCAGTTTGAAGGCCCGATCATCGTCATTGATATGGGTACTGCGACAACGCTCGATATCGTGGATCGAAATGGTTCCTATACCGGCGGTGTGATCCTTCCGGGTGTTATGGTCTCTCTCAATGCCCTGGTTGGAAATACTGCACAGCTTCCGCAGATCAACCTGGAAGCTCCGAAGCGCGTGATCGGAAAGAATACCGTCGAGTGCATGCAGAACGGTATCATGTATGGCAACGCAGCTATGCTGGATGGTCTCATCGACCGTATGGAAGCCGAAATGGGCGAAAAAGCAACGCTTGTTGCAACAGGCGGAATGGCTCGTTTTATTACTCCTCTTTGCAACCATGAGATCACATATATTCCGGATCTCCTCCTTCGCGGACTCCTGATCCTCTACCGCCAGAATATGGCAGAACATAACAATAACTAAACATGTTACAAACAGACTTGTTTTCAAAGAGCAAGTCTGTTTTTTATTGCCGAATTTTTTCCAATCTTCTTTCCGTATAAACAACTGAAAATCCGTCCATCATTCTTTTATAACAAATTCCAAGAATACATGTGCGGAGGTAACCCTATGTCCGGTTATAAAGTTGAGATCTGCGGAGTCAATACATCGAAGCTGCCATTGCTTACCACGGAGGAAAAAGAAGAATTGTTCAAACGGATCCTGGCAGGAGATATGCAGGCACGAGAAGAATACATCAAAGGTAATCTCCGTCTTGTTCTCAGTGTCATCCAGCGTTTTACCGGAGGAAATGAGAACGTCGATGACCTGTTCCAGATCGGATGCATCGGTCTGATCAAAGCCATTGACAACTTTGACATCACACAAAATGTAAAATTCAGCACCTATGCAGTTCCCATGATCCTGGGCGAAGTCCGTCGATATCTGCGTGACAACAATTCTATCCGCGTCAGCCGCTCCATTCGGGATACTGCATACAAGGCAATCTATGCCAAAGAAGCCCTCATGAAGAAACATATGAAGGAGCCGACAATCATGGAAATCGCAGATGAAGTCGGGATCAGCAAAGAAGAGATCACCTACGCTCTGGATGCCATCCAAAGTCCTGTCAGCCTCTATGAACCGGTCTACACCGACGGTGGAGATCCACTCTGTGTCATGGACCAGATCAGTGACAAGAAAAACCGGGAGGAAAACTGGATCGAGCAGATTTCTCTGAATGAAGCCATGAAACGTCTCCCGGAGCGTGAGCGTCATATCATCGATATGCGTTTTTATGATGGAAAGACTCAGACAGAAGTTGCTGAGGAGATTGGGATCAGCCAGGCCCAGGTGTCCAGACTGGAAAAGAGTGCACTGAAAAGCATGCGAAATTATCTGAATTAGTTCAAATGCCAAAACAGGTCAGGCAGATATTCTCTATCCACCTGACCTGTATCATTGTAATTATTTAAATTCCCACGCTCTCTCCAACGATCACAACTTTAATTCTTCCGGTATATCTGGAATGACGGGTCACTACGATGTTGCAGCACATGCACTCCGGAGAGTGACAATCCGTACAGAAACCTGCAACTCCACAAGGAGTTTTTCTGTTTGTCGCATCTGCGATCACCGGACAAAGCTGTGTCTGAATGCGGTTATAACCGTCTTCTACTGTCTTTACCAGTTTGTTCAGACCGGCGATCACGATGACATGCTTCGGACCGTGAACGAGACATCCTACACGGTTGCTTGCACCGTCCACATTGATCAGCTCGCCATTGACTGTGATCGCATTGGTTCCCATCAGGAAATAATCTGCACAAACCACCTGACCGTAGATCGGACTTCCGGCTTTTTCTTTCTCTTCCATCGGATAATCAATTACTTCATAGTTTCCGGACTGGATTTTCTCTTTCAGACCAAGAGCACCAACGCTAGCAGATCCGCCCCAAGTCACTTTAGAACCCGGTTCAATCATCTCCATGATCAGCTTTGCTGCTTCTTCTTTGGTTCCACAGTAATAGCCTTCCATATTTCTCTTTTTTAAGCCTTCAATCACATGTTCCGCCATTCTGCGGTTTGCATCTTCACGCATATCTGATTTCCTCCCCGAGTCGATCCTTTTTTCATATTTTACGTCTATTTCCGATGAGCGTCAATACTGTCTGCATTTCCTAAACTTATCCTTTGAGGGACTCTGCAAACTTCTCAACTTTCCCCTCTAACCATTCGAATCTAGAGAGCTGCTTCATCCATTCCTGCGGGATTCCTTCTTCCTCGTTTCGTCCGTATACAAATCCTGCTAAACTTCCTGCTACTGCTGCAACCGTGTCTGTATCTCCGCCAAGATTAACGGCTTTTAATAAACATTCTTTAAACGATCCGGTTGTAAGCAGACACCAAACCGCTGCTTCCAATGTATGTCCAACAAATCCTGTACTGAGTACGTCCTTTGCTTCTAAGGCTTTAAAGTCTTCCAACTCTTCCATCCTACGGAACTGGCTGAGCGATGCCGCAAGATAAGCAT
>JAZRLX010000252.1:0-3639 GCA_045647085.1 Pilosibacter sp. | reverse complement strand
AACTACACTGTGCAAAGGTAACTGAAAATAATTAATATGTGGAATCTATAAATTAATACGTGTACTTAGGATAGTAAATAATAAAAAGTATCTGATAGAAAATCCCGTACATGTCTCAAATGATAGGCTGGACGACTGAGCTTCACAAGTTTTGCGCCCTTACAGAGATCGCAAACGCCTTTATCGCGATCGGCGTAAGGGCGAATAAAACGAAGTGAAGTAAAGGTAGTCAGCCGTTTTTGAGATAGTACGGGATTTTCTGCAGATACTTCTATTTTATTTTTACTAACTTAAATACACACTTAATTAAATGAAACGTAAATCCTTCCGATATTGTGAAATTAAAATAATTATGGTATGATTAGCAAAGAATAAGCATCGATGACAGACCCGATGTAATGATGGAGGAATTGAAATGGAAGATAAGAAATTTAACGTGCTGAGCCCGGAAGAATACCTTGCAAACAATCCGTTTATGCAGCATAACCATATGTATATTACAGAGATCGGTACAGAAACCAGTGAGATCCGCATGGAAGTACATCCGGACGGTTTAAATATCATGGGACAGGTTCACGGAGGACTTCTCTACTCCCTGGCTGATGTGGTAACAGGTTTAACTGCTCGTGCAGACGGAAGAAAATATGTGACACAGAGTGCTCATGTAAACTTCATCGGAAATGTCTCCGCAGGTCTGATCATCGCGAAAGGTGATATCGTAAAACGCGGACGTTCTATTGTAATTGTGCGCGGCATCGTTACAGATGAAAACGGAAAACTGCTTCTGGAAACAACAACCAATATGTTCTGTCTTAACAAGTAAGGAGAACAAAGGACACAGTCCGAGGGGGAAATACCTATGACAAATATTATATTAACCTTGCTTGCCAGCCTGGCAGGAGGTGTGTTGTTTTTAAAATTAAAAGTTCCGGGAGGCGTTCTGGTAGGCGGTATCATTGGTACCACGATCCTTTCCATGACGACCGGAATGGCAGAAATGCCGTTTACTGCACGACTGATCGCTCAGATCATTGCAGGTGCATTTATCGGAAGTTCTGTTGACCGTGAAGATCTGAAAAAGATGAAGACTATTTATAAACCGTTCCTGATCGTGATGGCATCACTGCTGGTTGTCAATCTGACAGCCGGAACACTGGTTTACAAATTTGGTCCGCTGGATCGCCTCACATCATTTATGTGTTGTGTTCCTGGCGGAATGTCTGACACTCCGCTGATCGCATCCGAACTTGGCGCTCAGATGCCTCCGGTCGTGATCATGCAGTTCGTCCGCATGGTGGTCGGTATTGGTGTGTTCCCGGGATTGATCTTGTTTGTGACAAAAAACGAAGGTGAGATCGTATCAGAAAAGACTGAGACTGTGACTACAAAGAAGAAAGCAGCCAGCTCTGTTCCGGTAACCGTAGGAACCCTTCTTCTTGCAGGCGTGTTTGGCGTCATCGGAAGAAAGCTCGGAGTACCGTCCGGTGCACTTTTATTTGCGATCATTACAATTCTGATTCTGAAACTGGCAAATGTCCCGATTGTATATCCGAAATGGATCAAACGCGCAGCTCAGATACTGAGTGGTGCTTACATAGGCTGTTCCGTTGGTTTAGATACCCTGTATATGCTCCCGCATCTGATCATTCCGGCGATCATCATCGTTGGTGTCTACATGATCAATGCATTTATTACCGGAAACATCATTCACAAGGTTTGCGGTATCAGCAAACGTGAGAGTATGTTAATGGTTACTCCGGCAGGAGCAACCGACATGGCACTGATCTCAGCGGATATCGGAGTAAACAGCCCGAACCTGATCGTTCTGCAGATTGTGCGAATGCTGACCGTAATTTCGCTTTTCCCGAATTTAGATCTTCTGATTGTGAACATGCTGGAGGGCTAAACGATTCCGGGGAAATTCAAATTAAAACAAAAGTAACAGTGAAAAAAGGGCAAATTCAGACGTTTTTCACAAAAACAAAAATGAGACAACTGGCTCGGGCGTATCATGGTGAAAAAACCTTGTATTTTTAAGAAAAATTTGAGTTTTTCTCCTTGACAACCGAAAAAAGCGTGTATATAATAATGAGGCGTGTGACAGGTACGCCTCATTTTTTGTTGAAAGAAATCGAGAGCGGCCGAACAACGCATAAGGCTGAATAAGCAGCAACCGAACAGTCAATATCACAGGAGGTGAAAAGAATGCCAACATTTAACCAGTTAGTAAGAAAAGGTAGAGAGACAGCAGTTAAGAAATCCACAGCTCCGGCTCTTCAGAAAGGATACAACTCCCTTCACAAGAAAGCTACAAACGTATCTGCTCCGCAGAAGAGAGGTGTTTGTACAGCTGTTAAGACTGCAACTCCGAAGAAGCCGAACTCCGCTCTTCGTAAAATCGCCAGAGTTCGTCTTTCCAATGGTATCGAGGTAACAAGCTACATTCCGGGTGAGGGTCACAACCTTCAGGAGCACTCCGTTGTTCTTATCCGTGGTGGCCGTGTTAAAGACCTTCCGGGTACAAGATACCACATCATCAGAGGTACTCTTGATACAGCAGGCGTAGCGAACAGAAAACAGGCTCGTTCCAAGTACGGCGCTAAGAGACCGAAAGTTAAAAAATAATCGATAAAAACGATTAAACACTAATTGGACCACTAACGGGAATAAAATGGAAG
The DNA here is from genome assembly GCA_045647085.1 of Pilosibacter sp. GTDB lineage: Bacteria > Bacillota > Clostridia > Lachnospirales > Lachnospiraceae > Pilosibacter. The sequence continues at coordinate 961 of JAZRLX010000252.1, read as the reverse complement.
CGGAATGAACCGCATATTTTAGTGCCGGTGATATTTACCTGTAAGGTTGCAGGATATAGATAGAAATCCGAGCGCGAACACATTTTATGGAAACATGTGAGTACCGAGGAATTAATCCGATGTAACTGGTCAGGGCCGGTTGAAGGACTTGAACAGTTATAATCCAATAATGATTAAGGAGGGAAGTAACGTGCCACGTAAAGGACATACTCAGAAAAGAGAAGTATTAGCAGATCCGATCTACAACAACAAGGTTGTTACAAAATTAATCAACAACGTAATGTTAGACGGTAAAAGAGGCGTTGCTCAGAAAATTGTTTACGGCGCATTTGAGCAGGTAGCTGCTAAGACAGGTAAAGACGCTGTAGAAGTATTCGAAGAGGCTATGAACAACATCATGCCGGTTCTCGAAGTTAAGGCAAAACGTATCGGCGGTGCAACATATCAGGTACCGATCGAGGTTAAGCCGGAAAGAAGACAGGCTTTAGGCCTTCGCTGGATCACAATGTTTTCCAGAAAGAGATCTGAGAAAACACAGATCGACAGACTTGCAAACGAGATTATGGACGCAGCTAACAACACAGGCGCATCCGTAAAGAGAAAAGAGGAAATGCATAGAATGGCTGAGGCTAACAAGGCATTTGCTCACTACAGATTCTAATAGAAGGAGGACGAATCCTTGGCTGGTAGAGAATATCCGTTAGAGAGAACCAGAAATATTGGTATTATGGCTCACATCGATGCTGGTAAAACAACAACAACTGAACGTATTCTTTACTTCACAGGTGTTAACCACAAAATTGGTGAAACACATGAAGGTTCTGCTACAATGGACTGGATGGCTCAGGAGCAGGAAAGAGGTATCACAATTTCTTCTGCTGCTACAACATGTCACTGGACATTACAGGAGCAGACAAAAGCAAAACCGGGCGCTCTTGAGCACCGTATCAACATCATCGAT
>JAZRLX010000251.1:0-5836 GCA_045647085.1 Pilosibacter sp. | reverse complement strand
GGTTGCTTCGTATGTAATATCAGCAATATTTGCGCCATCAATACTGATGGAAGCATCAATACGCTCTGCATTATCATCTAAGAAATCTTTCATTCCACCAAGGGATCCCATTCCTTCTTCACGGGTGGTTCCGACAAAAATAATATCTCCGGTAGTTTTTACATTCGCCTGTTTGATGCCTCGTATTACTGAAAGGATCATTGCAAGGGCACGGGTATCGTCACCAATACCAGGTGCATGAAGATAACCATCTTTTGTAATGACTTCGTGAACAGAGCCAAACGGGAATACCGTATCAAGGTGACCTTCTACAAGAACAGTCGGACCATTTCCACAACCTTTTAATGTTCCGACAACATTTCCGCCGCGGTCAATATGAACATCAGAAAGACCGAGGTTCTCAAATTTATTCTTAAACAGGTTGGCTCTTGTCTCTTCATGGAACGTTGGGGATTCCACCAAAGTCAGTTCGATCTGCTCCGCGATACAATTGTCCTGATCCTTTTCAATATAATCAAAACCGGCCGCGACCTCCGGAATGGCAAGAAGCTGCTGTAATGTTGCTTTTGTTTTTTCACTTACGATATAACTCATGAAAATACTCCTTTCTGAACTATAGATATGCATATTATAAATGCAGCAGGGTAGAGTTGTAAAGTGCAATGGAATGAAAAACAATGGTCGTTATTGCTTGCATTTCAGGCTCGAAAGGGATATAATAGTTAATCAGTTGTGACCATGAACTAGGAAATGGTTGCGGTCACAAAACGTAAAGAGATAGGAGATTCAACCAATGAATAACGAAGTTTTAGCAATTGTTGCAGGCAAAGAAATCACAAATGCAGATGTTGATGCATTCTTAGCAAACCTTCCGGCTGAGCAGAGACAGTATGCTTCCAATCCGTACTTCCGTGAGCAGTATGTGGAGCAGGTTGTTACTCTTCATGTGTTAGAGAAGATGGCTGATGATCTTCAGCTTGACATGACAGATGATTACAAAAAAATGTTAGAAAACATTGTAAGAGACATCAAAGCTCGTATGGCTATGAATGAGATCATGAAAGATATCACAGTGACTGATGTTGAGGCAGAGACTGTATACAACATCAATCCGGACAACTTCAGCAAGCCGGAGACAGTAAGTGCAAAGCACATCCTTGTAGATTCTGAAGATGTTTGCAACGAGATTCTTGCTCAGATCCAGAATGGTGAGAAGACATTTGAAGATGCAGCAAAAGAGTCTTCCACATGCCCGTCCGGTCAGCAGGGTGGTGACCTTGGTGAGTTTGGCAAAGGCCAGATGGTAAAAGAGTTCGAGGAAGCAGCTTTCGCAGCAGAGATTGGTGCGATTGTTGGACCGGTTCAGACACAGTTTGGTTTCCATCTGATCAAAGTTGAGGCTAAGAGCGAAGCTGAGACACTTGCGTTCGACGTTGTAAAAGAGCAGATCAAAAAGAACCTTCTTCAGCAGAAACAGCAGCAGGCTTACACAGCTAAGATCGCTGAGCTGAAAGAGAAATACGTAGAGAAGCAGTAATATGTTATCACCGGATCTTGTAATCACGATGCTGGTGACAGCAAGAAACACTAATCGAGAAGTGAAGATCACTTCTTCTGTAAAAGGAACGAAAAAAGGTTTGATCCAGCGCTTATCCTTTGAAGGATACATTGTCGCTGTTGAGGTCGATGGAGAAGTCTTTGTCATCGATCTGAATTGGTGCGAAGTGAAGAATCACTGGATCGATCCACGAGTTTTCGTGGTTGAAAATGCAGATGAAACTTTTAAGTTGCTGATGTATTAGTACATGCAAATAAGAAACGCGTAAAGGAGAGAATATCTCAACTTTACGCGTTTTTTATTTGATCTGTTTAGGAATGAAACAATTATTTTAAAGGATCAGCTGAAACCTGAAGTAATCGCATCGCCATTTTTGCCATTTCTTCCGGCGTTTCGATAAGACCACGTTCAATCCAGTGAAGGAGCAAAAAGAACAGACCGCCGGAAATGAAGGTTACCTCATAAGATTTTTGATTTGCTTCCAACATGTGAGTAGCGGTTTTATCATATGCACCAGATACAAAGGAGGCGAATCTCTGAATAACTTCCTGTAATAATCCTGCTTTATATAAGTATTCCATCAGATGGGCTTCTTTTTTGAAGAAGGTAAAAAACAGGCAGAATACTTCGTAAACGGTAGAATCCGGATTTGCTTTCAGTGCAAGAAGCATATTTTGGGATTGTTCTTCAAAATACTGGATCAAAATATCTTCTTTGGAATCATATGTCCGGTAGTATGTCATTCGGGAAACGCCTGCTTTCTGAGCAATTTCCGATATCTTAATATCTTTAAAATCCTTTTGATCCATTAATTTAATAAGCGCGGTAAACAGACATTCTTTTAATAAAGGATTTTCGGTTTTTTGCGGATGAGTAGTCATAAATGGTTCCTTTCTCAAGTCTTGTAAATAATGGGTAAAAACTAGTGTTACAAGTGTAACAGAAAAAGAACGAAATTTCTATAGTTCTCCAAATAATTAATAATAAGTTTATATTTTGAAAATTGTCCACAAATTGCGAAAATTGTGTTATACTAGATAAAAAAGCAAGGAAGGTATCTTACATGATTATCAAGAGAGAGTTCGTATATACACCGACAGGAAAAGACCGTACATTACATATTTATTTACCGGACAATTACGATGAGACAGACGAACATTATCCGGTCATGTATTTCTTTGACGGACATAATTTATACTTCGATGAAGATACGACTTACGGAACCAGCTGGGGCGTAAAAGATTTTATGGACCAGTGGATCAAACCGATGATCATTGTGGGTATCGAGTGCGGACACGGAACCGGAGAGCGTTTGAATGAGTATTGTCCGTACAAAATGCCGACCGGATTCTGCAGTGAATTTGACTGTATCGGAGATGATACCTTCAAGTGGATCGTAGACGAGATCAAACCGATGATCGATAAGGAATATCGTACTTATCCGAACCGTCAGTGTACAGGCATTGCAGGTTCCAGTATGGGTGGTCTGATGGCAATGTTCGGTTTGATCAAGTACAATGATGTGTTTTCTAAGGCTGCTTGTGTTTCCAGCGCCATTGGATTTTGTATGCCGAAGTTAAATGCTGATATCGAAGCCTACCCGATCGATCCGGATACTCGTGCATTTATTTCCTGGGGAACCAGAGAGGCATGGGGTGTGAAGGATCATGAACATGAGGATAAGACAAGTCCGACAGCAAGAAATAACCATGAGGTAGCAGACAAGCTTGCAGCACAGGGCGCAGCAGTTGATGTATTCTGTGATATCGGTGGTTCTCATTGCGAGGCGGACTGGAGACATCAGGTTCCGAGATTTATGGATTTCCTTTGGATGAGATAAGGCGATTGTTCGCTATAAGGAGTGTGATTTCTTTATGAAGATCAAACGATTACAGTTGATCGAAGGTGCAAAGCAGGCAGAGGGTTTGACAGTTATTATTGATGTTTTTCGTGCGTTTTCTCTGGAATGTTACCTGTATGATATGGGAGTGAAAGAGATTCGCCCGATTGGCTCGATCGAAGATGCCTTTGCTTTAAGCGAGAAGATTCCGGGCAGTATTCTTGTGGGAGAACGTAAAGGAAAGAAGTGCGAAGGGTTTGATTATGGTAATTCGCCGTCCACAGTGGACAGAGAGCATGTTAAAGGAAAAACAGTCATTCACACAACCAGTGCCGGTACCCAGGGAATTGTCAATGCACAGAATGCAGCAGAGATCATTACAGGAAGTCTTGTTAATGCAAAGGCGATCGTTTCCTACATTAAATCGAAGAATCCGGAGACAGTTTCCATCGTCAGTATGGGAACGCGAGGAATTCGCACCAATCCGGAAGATGAGCTTTGTGCTGAGTATCTGATCAACATGCTGGAAGATCGGGAAATGCCGGATCTTGAAGAGCAGATCGCTAATTTGAGAACCAATGGCGGAGAGCATTTCTTTGATCCGGACAACCAGGAAGTGTTTCCGGAGGCAGATTATTGGATGTGTATCAAGCATGATCAATTTCCATTTGTGATCTGTGTTGAGAAGGATGAGTTTGGATTTGTTGGCAGGAAGCAGGAGACATGCTAAATCTTGACGTTCTATATAGAATAGTATAAAATAACTATGTTTTAACACAGAATATATCATGTGGGAAGCATAGAAAGAGGTGCGTTATGAACAATAAAAAAGAAGTAGTAGACCGCTTGAATGAACTGCGTACACACGCAAGAGAGTGTTGGGGATTCGTATGGAAGAATGATGAGAATCGTCTGTTTGCATCCGAAGATGCGCAGTCTTTTGATGAAAGTTTCCACTATTTTAAAGATGATAATTTCTGTCTGTGGGATATCAATACCTGCAGAAAGGCTGCAGAGATCGATTCCATCACACCTTTCTTTGACGACAATGAAGAAGAGGATGATGACTGGTCTTGTGATCTGTATTTCTCTTTCAGAGGTGGTGCAGAACTGTTAGTGACATCTTATACATTGGCTGGTGCACTTGGTTTCTTACTGGAAGTAAAAGGTAAGAAGATCCAGACACAGGATCCGGAAGAGATTCAGAAGTATTTTGCTGAAAATTAAAAGAAGAGGTTTGGTTGAGCACATGAAACTCAATCAAACCTCTTTTTCTATCGTTCTCCTTTTTTCAAAATTTTATTAAACAGTTTTAGGAACGTGATGGTTGTCACGAGTGCAGCTGTGATATCGCTGACCGGTTCGGCCAGGAATACAGCAAACACCTTGTTCTCAAAGAACATCGGAAGAATAAAGATCAAAGGAATCAGAAGTACGATCTTACGCAAACATGCAAGTAAAAGGCTGACTTTTGCCTGACCCAGAGCCATGAAGCTCTGCTGACAGCAAATCTGAAATCCTAAGGAGAAGATTCCGGCCATGTAGATACGAAGTGCCCAGGAAGCATATTCTACAAGTTTGGAATCTTCCGTGAAAATACTTGCAAATACTTGTGGGAAGAGCATGCTGATCATCCAGAATAGAGCTGTGTAGCATACACAAACTTTAAACTGGGTAAAAAAAGCTTTTCTTACACGTTCAGAATTACCTGCACCGTAGTTATAACTGATGATTGGCTGACCACCCTGGCAGATTCCCTGTAAAGGCATCGTTGCCAATTGGCTGACACTGGTAATGATCGTCATAGCTCCGACTGCCAGGTCACCACCGTAACGGGAAAGGCTGGAAGTGAAACTGACGGACAGAAGACTTTCTGTGGATAACATAACAAAGGTGGAGATTCCCAGCGCAAGACACGGTCCAAAGATGGCCGGATCAAGTTTCATATTTTCGTTCTTTAATCGCAGGATCGTCTTCTTACCGGTCAGAAAACGCAAGATCCAGACGGCACCTACAGCTTGGCTGAGCACAGTAGCAAGTGCGGCGCCCTTTACACCCATATCTAAGACAAAGATAAAGATCGGATCCAGAATGATATTGATAACTGCACCGATCACGGTAGTCAGCATGCTGATCTTTGCAAAGCCCTGGGTGGTAATAAAGGGATTCATGCCCAGAACCATCAGTACAAAGAAGCTGCCCAGAATGTAAATTCTCGCATAGTCCAGTGCATAGGGTAAAGTCACATCACTGGCACCGAAAAAGCGAAGCAGCTGCGGGGCAAAAGTGTAAAACAGCAATGTGAGCAGCACAGTAAATGCAAGCAGCATACTGAAGCAGCCGCCCATGATTCTTTCCGCCCGCGCATTGTCCCGGCCGCCCATGGCGATGGCTGCAAGAGGCGCACCGCCCGCTGCCGCCAGCATAGCAAAGGAGTT
>JAZRLX010000250.1:0-7037 GCA_045647085.1 Pilosibacter sp. | reverse complement strand
CTATCATTTGAGATATGTACGGGATTTTCTATCAGATACTATTTTATTCTTTACTAATCTAAGTACACTTATTAACAATCAGGCTTCACATTTACTGAAAAAGCCAGTAATCTTAGTGCTGCGCAATTATCGGTATTTAATTAAGGTAACTTGGCTATTTAAAAAGTCCCAGGATGACAGGTGTTTTCAAGAAGGACCATAGAATTCCGTCAGTACTTGGCGCTTTAGCGCCTTAGTACTGCTACGTAAATTCTCTGAGCGAAAGCGTGTCCGCTTGAAAATTCCTGTCAGCCTGGGACTCTTTATTACCAAGTTGACTCAACTAAATATTCATTTACTCTACAACCGTATAATACCCCGGCGCATAGATTGCCATCTGATAAATATCAAACTCATCATCCGGAATACTGCATAATACCTCAAGTCCATTTTGCAGACATACACCTGCATCGCCCCGATTCTTATATGCGTTTTCAAAAAATTCAGTTCCATCAGATAGATTCTCTGCTGCACCGACCTTCTCAAGGAATTTCACAGCAATATCTGCCACCTCAAAGAATCCCTTCTCATACTCCGTATACAGTTCCATTCCGTGGATCTCCCCTGTTGCAGTGTCCACGTTGATATTCAGGAATCCGGCGTACTCATCTGCATTTCGGATCGTGAGTTCATATACCGTTTCGTACCAGGTATATTCATCCATAAACTGGTTGTAACTGTATGCACTCATACTCCATCCATATCCCGCATCTCTGATGCATTCAAACAGAACTTCGCTCACATCGTCAAAGATCATCGGGAAATGCCCAAAACCATTGCATGACACCCCAAGCTCACGAACTTCGTTATCTGTCAACTCCCACTCTTCCATGGAAGCAGGGTCTGTCTCTGCCGGACTTGGAAGCTCCAGAGAATGCTCACGGTCAGGCCACGGTACCGCTTCAACCGATTCCTCAAGTGCAGCCACGGACGCCAACGGTTCCGGAACCGGTTCACCCCAGTTTCCATAGATCGCATCATTCATGGTATTGATGACGCCGATCATGATAAACGTAAAGAGCAGCATGAATATTGCAATCGCGGCAGTAATGACAGCGATCATCCTTTTGCGGTTCGCCTCAGCACTTCTTCCGGTTGTTGTCCTTGCCATCGTCGGACTTACAGATTGCTTCCGAATCGTCCCAAAATCGCGCTGATTCTCCTGCTTCCTCTGCAGCATCCTTGCCTTGATTTCTGCCTTCTTTGCCTCAATCTCACTTGCGCTCATCGCATGCTGAGAACTGCGTACTCCATCATCATGATAGGTACAATCATGCTCAAACTCCGGATGACGCGTATTAAGATAGTATCTGATATCCCGCTCTACCGGATTCAGAACAATCTTTCTGCATCCTTTACAATAGATTCCCTTTATTGGTTGATCACAGCACGGACAAATCTTCATTTTCATAGGCATTTCACCCCATTACTCTAAATCTTGATCTTCATCCATTTCTCACTCTTAAATCTCCACTGAGTCAGCACAAATCTTGTAAACTGATCAAGAACGACACCATACCAGATTCCGATCACGCCAAATCCCATTGCATAACAGAATAAGTAAGAGAAAATCGGTCGTACAAACGTAATACTAAGCGTAGAAGCCATTGCTGTAAACTTCACATCTCCTGCGCCACGCAGACATCCCATGTAAATAACCTGGGAAATCTGGAGCAGAACGATGATTGTCAGCACACGCATGATATCTACACCAATCGCAATGATGTGTGCTTCTTCAAAGAACATTCCGAAGTACCATTCACCCAGCACCAGATAAATGCAAGCCAACACGATAGAGATCATATTTCCGATTCTCTGGCAGATGGTTCCGTAAACTTTGGCAAGTTCCGCTCTTCCTTCACCAAGGCTTCGACCGCAAAGCGCTACCGCTGCCACCTGCATACCGTCACCAAAGGAGAAGGACAAGCTCATGACATTCATACCAACCTGATGTGCAGCGAACGCCTCTGTGCCGAGTTTTGCTACCATCATAGAAACCGTAAGGAAACCGATTCGCACAAAAATCTGTTCCACGAATACACTGGAGCCGATATGCAGCATGTTTTTTACCGGAGCCAGTGTGATCTTCACTTTCTCCTTTAGGATGTAAGGAAGGCTGACAAAATTATCCTTCGGAAGAATGGAGATAATGCTCATTCCGCAGGCTACAACGGTACCAAAGACAGTTGCCAATGCAGCGCCTGTGATACCAAGAGCCGGAAAACCAAAATTACCGCCGATCAACAGATAGTTACCGATCATATTGACGATGTTGGAGGTTACGTTTGTTCTCATCGCGATCTTTGTATTACCGGAACCACGCTGAGCTGCATTAATCGCCATGGAAATGATATTGAACATCATACCACCCATGATGATCCTGTAGTAAAGAACTGCATCCTCATGGGTATCCGGCTGAGAACCGCAGAACCGAATGATCGGATCAGCAAAAGCTACCGCTGCCATACTGACGATCGCTCCCATAGCCAACACAAAAGCAAAGGCCATTAACAACACCTGGTTCGCTCCGTAGCGGTCTTTTTCACCTCGTCTTCGTGCAACCAGTGCCGATACCGACACATTCATAGCCATGAAAATACACAATCCGATAAATTTCGGCTGTGTCGTCAATCCGACAGCTGCCACTGAGGATGCTCCCAGGGAACTAACCATCCAGGAGTCCACCATTCCCGCAAAAGAAATAAAAAAAGACTCCATAACTGCAGGCCACGCCATATGAAATGCAGTCCGGTATCCCTCCTTATCTCCGCCCCAAAATCCAATTTTCTTTGTCTCTTGTACTTTTGTCTCCATACTTCTAAAACTCCTCCGTATGGCCGGGCGGAAACAAGCTCCCGCCCGGTCTTATTTTATGTCATTACTAGAAAAACTTCATTTTTTTAGCCATATCCACGAACTCGCGGTTGGTTTTTGTTTTTGCAAACAGGTCCAGTACCTTCTCCACAGATTCCTCCGGTTTCAGGGAGTTGGTTGCCTTTCTCACGCTGTCCACTGCCTCTGCCTCTTCCTTAGTAAGAAGAAGGTCATCTCGACGAGTGCCGGATTTCAGAATATCGATCGCCGGGAAGATTCTCTTCTCGGAAAGTTTTCTGTCAAGCACCAGTTCCATATTACCGGTTCCTTTGAACTCCTCGTATACAACGTCATCCATACGGCTTCCTGTATCTACCAGCGCTGTTGCAAGGATCGTCAGACTTCCGCCCTCTCTCATATTACGGGCAGCGCCGAAGAAACGCTTCGGCATATGAAGTGCAGCCGGATCCAGACCGCCGGAAAGTGTACGTCCGCTCGGGGAAACAACCAGGTTGTACGCGCGGGCCAGACGTGTGATACTGTCTAACAGGATCATAACGTCACGTCCATGCTCAACGAGGCGTTTCGCACGCTCGATTACCATCTCGGATACACGTTTGTGACGATCCGGAAGCTCATCGAATGTGGAGTAGATCACTTCTACATTCGGCCCGATGACAGATTCTTTGATATCTGTAACTTCCTCCGGACGCTCGTCGATCAGAAGAATGATCAGATGCATGTCCGGATAATTGCGTGTGATCGCCTTGGCAACCTGTTTTAACAGGGTTGTCTTACCTGCCTTCGGCGGAGATACGATCATACCACGCTGACCTTTACCGATCGGAGCCAGAAGATCCATCACACGCATGGCCGTTGTATTCTTCTCGCCACGCACTTCCAGATTCAGTCTCTCATCCGGGAAGATCGGTGTCAGGTCTTCGAAGTTCGGACGGCGCTCTGCCATCTGAACCGGATAACCATTGATGGTTGTGATATATAATAATGCGGCGAATTTCTCTGTTGCAGTTTTCACTCTGCGGCTTCCGCGGATAATATCGCCTGTCTTCATGTTGAAACGGCGAATCTGGGACGGAGCCACGTATACGTCATTTTCACCCGGAAGGAAATTCTCACAACGAATGAAACCAAATCCATCCGGCATAACTTCCAAAATACCATTTGCCTCAATACCGGAATCCAGATCCTGAAGATCTGATTTCGGATCAGCAGATACCGGGGCTCTCTCACCCTGATTTCGATCATAGGTACGCGGCTGATAGGCCTGTTGATTGTTGCTGCGTGAATAATAAGTTCTCTGTGGCTGCTGTTCGGTTCCCTGCTGGGATGCTGCAACCGGCTGTTCTGTCTGTACCGGTGCCTCAACAACCGGAGCCGGCTGCACTGCTGCTTCTCCTGCGGCCTCACACAACTTATCGATCAATTCCGATTTTCTCAGAACAGTAATGTTTTTAATTCCCTGGCATTTTGCCAGTTCACGTAACTGCATTAACGGTAACGTTTCCAATTTATCTCGCATATAAGCACTCCTTTTATGTTGTTTATCATCATTGGAAAGTTTCAAGATTCTTGAAAAGAATATAGAACACAGAATTACAAATATAACTACTGAATATTATAACCCTTCCCAAAGTATTTGGAAAGGGTTATTTTCAAATTATTCTTCCGCCTCTTCGCGGATCCACGCCATGTGAGCATTGATCTGCTTTTCGTATCCCATCTCCGTCGGATAATAAAACTGCTCCTGCTCCATTCCGTCCGGAAGATACTGCTGCTTTACATAATGATTGCGATAATCATGAGCATATTTATAGCCGAGACCATGACCAAGTTTTTCCGCTCCCTTGTAATGCTTGTCCTGCAAATGGGTCGGTACCGGAGGAGTCTTGCGATTCTTCACTGCGTCCATCGCAGCAAAAATACCGTTGCAAGCCGCGTTGCTCTTCGGTGCCGTCGCCACGTAAGTAACTGCCTGAGCCAAAATGATCTGGCTTTCCGGCATACCGACACGCTCCACCGCCTGAGCCGCACTGACTGCAACCGTCAACGCCATCGGATCTGCATTTCCCACATCTTCCGATGCACAGATCATGATTCGTCTGGCGATAAACTTCACATCCTCGCCTGCATACAGCATGCGCGCAAGGTAATAAAGTGCCGCATCCGGATCAGAACCTCGCATACTCTTAATAAATGCAGAGATCGTATCGTAGTGATTGTCTCCATCCCGGTCGTAACGAACTGCACGCTTCTGGATACACTCTGCCGCCACATCAATGGTAATATGGATCTTTCCATCCGCTCCCGGTTCTGTCGTCAGTACACCGAGCTCCACCGCATTTAATGCTGCACGCGCATCTCCATTGGCCACATCTGCAAGGAATTCCGCCGCCTCGTCCGTAATATCTGCACCATAGGCACCCATACCCTTTTGCTCATCATAAACAGCTCGGAGCACAAGTTCCTTGATATCCTGCTTCTCCAACGACTTCAGCTCAAAGATCCTTGATCTGGACAATAACGCATTATTCACTTCAAAATAGGGATTCTCCGTAGTCGCACCGATCAGAGTGACCGTTCCGTCCTCTACAAACGGAAGAAGGTAGTCCTGCTGACTCTTATTAAAACGGTGGATCTCATCGACAAACAGAATCGTCTTCTGACCATACATTCCGATGCAGTCTTTTGCATTCTTGACGATCTCTTCCATATCTTTCTTTCCCGCCACCGTCGCATTGATCTGCTCAAAGCGCGCACTGGTGGTGTTGGCAATGACTTTGGCAAGAGTTGTCTTTCCGGTTCCCGGAGGTCCGTAAAAGATCACAGACCCAAGTTTATCTGCTTTGATCGCACGATACAGGAGTTTGTCTTTTCCAATAATGTGTTTCTGGCCAACGACTTCATCCAGAGTGACCGGACGCATCCGGGAGGCCAGCGGAGATTCCTTCTCCATGGTATTGCTTCTCATATAATCAAATAAATTCATCGGTATTCCCCAATCGACCATTTGTTCGTTTTTTTGATGATTTAAGTATACCCCTTGGCATTTTTCTTGTCAATCTAAGAAAATGAGCCGCTCTCCTAAGAGAACAGCTCATCCATATAACCGCGGTATTCATCTAAGCGGTTGGTCTTCATGATCTTCTTATATAATTTTTCATGCTCCGGGAACATGGACATCATATAGAACCACAGTTCTTTCATCTTATATAATACCGGTTTCTCACCATACATATACTCTGTGTACGCTTCGATCAGATCATCGTGGAATGCACGGAATGTGGCCCTGTCAAACTGATCTGCCACTGCAGATGCTTTGGCAGTTTCAGAAAGTTCACCATTCTCCGGATCATACAGTTTCTGAATCTGCTCTGCAAGCTCCGGATTGCGAATAATACCGCGTCCCAGCATGATCGTATCAATCTGCGGGAAACGTTCCACAAATGCCAGAAATTCCGGTACACGGAAGATATCTCCGTTGAATACCAGCGGGATCTTGCTAATCTCCACTGCATGTGCAAAACAATCCAAATTCGGTGTGTTCTTATAAAAATCCTGTCGGATACGCGGATGAATGATCAGTTCCTTCATCGGATACTGATTGTAGATTTCCATCAGTCTCGGCCACTCCTCATGGCTGTGAGTACCTGCCCTTGTCTTAACAGAAATCTCCACTTCCTTATTTACCACCATCGGATCATTAAATACTTCCTCCAGGAAACGATTGAGTTCATCCGTATGTGCCAGAAAACCGGAGCCTTTTTTCTTAGAAACCACAGTTCCGGACGGACAGCCCAGATTGTAATTCAGCTCTTTGTATCCAAAGTTCTGCATCACCTGGCAGGCTTTGATAAAGTCCACAGAACGGTTCGTCATAATCTGCGGAATCATCGGGATCCCCTGATTTTTCTCCGGAATCACATCTTTCGCTTCTTTCAGGCTCAGACCCTGATCCGGTCCCGGAGAAACGAACGGTGCATAGTATTTCTCAATCCCGCCATAATGTTTGTGGTGAAGATTTCTATAAATATAAGTGGTAATGCCTTCCATCGGCGCAAAATAAAGTTTCATCCTTATCTCCAACTTTCGTCAATTTTCGTCTCAGTATTTGCATTGTATCACAATTTCACATTTTTTCAATATTGTCTAAAACAAAAAACGAG
>JAZRLX010000249.1:0-2011 GCA_045647085.1 Pilosibacter sp. | reverse complement strand
AAAAGTATGTCAGGTAACAGCTGCACACAGAAAGAGCAATCCGACCGGTGCAGAAGTTGTCGGTATCCATCTTGAAGGGCCGTTCCTTTGCGTAGCAAAGAAAGGTGCTCAGAATGCAGCATTCTTACATGAGCCGGACGTAGCTATGCTCCGTCGACTCAACGAAGCATCTGAGGGCTGTGTAAAATTAGTTACTGTTGCTCCGGAAGAATCAAATGGTATCGATTTTGTTCGTGAAGCAACAAATGATGGTATCACGGTATCTCTTGGACACACTGTTGCAAGTTATGATATTGCAAGCGCTGCTTATGCAGCAGGTTCATCTCATGCAACACACCTTTACAATGGTATGCCGTCTTTCCTTCACCGTGAACCGGGTGTGATCGGTGCAGCTTGTGATGCTCCGCATGTAAAAGCAGAGCTGATCGTTGATGGTGTTCACATTCACGGCAGTGTTGTTCGTACTACATTTAAGATGTTCGGCAAAGAGCGTATGGTGATCATCTCCGACTCTTTAAGAGCAACCGGTATGCCGGATGGTATCTACCCGTTTGGCGGTCAGGAGATCGAAGTTCACGGAAACCGTGCGACAATCGCAGGTCATCCGGAAACTCTTGCAGGTTCCGTTACATCCTTAATGGGCTGTATGCGTCAGGCTGTTAAGTTTGGTATTCCGCTCGCAGATGCTGTTCGCGCTTCTTCTTACAACCCGGCTCAGCAGATCAAGATCGATGATCGCTGCGGCAGCTTAGAGGTTGGCAAAGAAGCTAGTATCGTACTCTTAAACAAAGAAGACCTTTCTGTTAAGAAGATCATTTTCAAGGGTACTGAGGTTTAATTTCATAAGAAATAACTTAAGGGGTGCTGCATCATGCAACACCCCTTATTTATATTCATATCTTTAATTCCACATTAGATATGCTTTTTAATAAATGCTACGATCTTCTTATAGCAATCTAACTTGTTGTGCATCTTCACAACACCATGTCCTTCGTCCTCATAACGCAGATACTCAACTTCCACGCCCATGTCTTTCAGTTTCGCCACTGCCTGCTCTGCTTCTGTTACCGGAACTCGCGGGTCATTCGCACCGTGTGCGATGATGATCGGTGTCTCCATATCATCCACTTTCGCTGCCGGAGAAACGTTGAATAACATCTCTCTTTCTGTTGCAAGATAACCATACTCCGGTTCACGTGCTGTACGACGATAATCAGACGTATTCTCAAGGAATGTTACCAGATTGAACATACCAACCTGCGCAACTGCACAAGCCCAAAGCTTCGGGAGTCTTGCACAGCAGGATAATGTCATAAATCCGCCGTAACTGATACCTGACACGATCATCTTTTTCGAATCAGCAACGCCTGTCTCTACCAGATGTTTTACAAGGCTCTCAATATCTTTCACTGCATCCAGACGGTTTGCACGGTCGTCAAGATGACAGTACTCTGTACCATAACCTGTTGAACCACGTACGTTCGGTGCGACAACTGCAATTCCTTCACTTACAATATACTGCAGATATGCATTGTAAAGACAGGTTGTCTGACTCTCCGGACCGCCGTGGATCTCGATCAGAACAGGAAGGTTCTCTGCTTTCTTTCCCTTCGGAACATACAGCCAGTACGGAACTTCCAGACCATCGTAGCTCTTATAGCTGCAGAGCTGTACTTCTACCATCTCGTCTTTAGAAAGTTTTCCGCCGTCTGTTACCTGCTCTGCTGTGTCCTTCTCCATATCATAAACCCAGAGACGCGCCGGCATCTGGCCATTTGTCAGAGCAAAAGCAATACGATAGCTTCCCGGAGCCCATGCAAGCTGTTCACGATCACCGGCACTCGCACGCATTCCTGCCTTCGGAAGATTTGGAACTGCTGCCACACTGAAGTCCTCTGTATTTAAGATCACAATTTTTACATAACCATCCTGGTTCTCAGTTACTGCCAGGTACTTATTGTCATAGCTTAATGCAGCATATGTACACTCATAGTCAGACTGATATACGGAA
>JAZRLX010000248.1:0-2045 GCA_045647085.1 Pilosibacter sp. | reverse complement strand
AGAGCGTACTTCGTAGCGGATGATCGCATGATCCTGAACCACGTTCGGAGCTGTTCCGCCTGCATCGATATATGCATAGTGAATGCGGGCTTCCGGAATGGTATGTTCTCTTAAATAGTTACAGCCGATGTTCATCAGCTCACATGCATCGAGGGCACTGCGGCCAAGATGCGGGCTTCCACCTGCGTGGGAGGAAACACCTGTGAAGATAAAGTTGGCGCCCATGATCGCATTATAATGAGTTGCTTCAACGGCGTTCTTAGTAGCCGGGTGCCATGTATATACGAAGTCAACATCATCAAACATTCCGGTTCTTGCCATGAACTGCTTAGAACCTGCGCCTTCTTCAGCAGGACAGCCAAAGTAAATGATGGTACCGTCTTTTTTATTTGCCTCCAGATATTCTTTGACTGCGATGACTGCCGCCAGAGAACCTGCGCCGAGGCAGTTATGTCCGCAGCCGTGGCCTGGTGCGCCCGGAATGATCGGATCTTTTGTTGTCTGACCTGCTCTCTGGCTGAGGGCTGCCAGCGCATCGTACTCGCCCAGGATACCCATGACCGGTTTTCCGGTTCCGTAGGAGAAGGTTCCTGTGAAACAGGTTGGAATGCCTGCATCGCCTTTGGTGAGGGTGAAGCCTTCTTTTTCTAAGATATCACAGATTAAATCTGCAGATTTTGT
The DNA here is from genome assembly GCA_045647085.1 of Pilosibacter sp. Taxonomy (GTDB): domain Bacteria; phylum Bacillota; class Clostridia; order Lachnospirales; family Lachnospiraceae; genus Pilosibacter. The sequence continues at coordinate 1,364 of JAZRLX010000248.1, read as the reverse complement.
CTCATGAAATGCCAGTTCTGCGTATTCCCATATTTTATCATTTGCTTCGATGATCATAGCGGATTTCTCATCGATGATCTGTTCAATAAACTTTAAATCGTTCATAATGCCAATCCTTTCGCGTGGTAATAAAGTAAAGCGCTGTTAAAGATGAGTTTACTATATTTTGAAGGAAAGAACAAGGGTGATTTGGAATAATTTGGGTTTTGAGGCAAACTTGCGGCACAGTATTTACCGAAAACATCGAAACTGGTATAATTCAAGTAAGCAATGAGCAAGGAGGTGCATCATGGCAAAGAAGATTTATGTGGCTGATGATGAGAAAAATATATGCTTTCTGATCCAGAATTTCCTGGAGAAAGAAGGCTTCGAAGTGACCTGTTTTCATGACGGAGAGTCTATTTTAGAGGCGTGTGAAAAAGAAATGCCGGACCTCTGCATTTTAGATGTGATGATGCCGGGCATGGATGGATTGACTGTCTGCACACAGATCCGAAAGAGAAGTCATGTTCCGATCATCATTGTATCGGCGAAGGATTCTCCGTTGGATCGAATTACAGGTATCACATTGGGCAGTGATGATTATCTGGTAAAACCATTCCTTCCATTGGAACTGGTAACCCGTGTAAAGGCACTGTTTCGCCGTGTGGACGCGTTTTCCGGTCCGGAGGAGGACACCAAAGATACACTGGAATTCGGCGACATTATACTGTATACAAAACGTCGTGCAGCTCAGCTAAAAGGGGCAGACTTTGCACTTACACCATTGGAGTTTGATTTCCTGAACCATATGCTGGAGTATCCGGAGCATGCAGCCAGTCGTGATGACCTGTTGAAGGCCCTCTGGAAAGTGGACAGCAAAGAAGTGGATACAAGAGCAGTGGACGATATGGTTAAACGTTTGCGCAAGAAACTAAAAGAACAAGGAAGTACTGTAAAGATTGAGACGGTATGGGGATATGGTTTCCGTCTGATCGCCGGAGGAGAATAATGAAAGCAAGTATCCGGATGAGAATCTTTTTACCGGTAACCGTGATCCTGATCGCCTTTCCTTTGGCGGTCTGGCTGATGTTCCGGTACACTCTGGATGTACATATGAACTACAATGCGAAGCGAGATCTGGAAGTAACGATCTCTCGTGTGGAAAAAGTGATCAATGAGAACTATCTGGCTTCTGCAGCAGCAGAGGCGATCGGAGCAGAAGAAGATCAGGAGTTCATTCTTTCGCTGCTGCAAAATGAACTGCAGACAGAGGACACAGAAACGAGAATGATGGCGGTAAGCGGCGGTTATCGTGTGCTATATCCGATTAATTATGATGATAGACCGGAGATGACCGAGTTTTATCCGATGTTCCTAACAAA
>JAZRLX010000247.1:0-13024 GCA_045647085.1 Pilosibacter sp. | reverse complement strand
CACCACGAACAGGCGAGTGCGATCGCAGCAGAAAGCTATGCGAGAATTCACAATAGAATTGCAGCTCTTTGCGTGACAACAGGTCCTGGCGGTACAAATGCACTGACAGGTGTTGTTGGCGGCTGGCTGGATTCCATCCCGATGTTAGTTATTTCCGGTCAGGTTCGTTATGATACAACTGCAAGAAGCACAGGTCTTGGAATCCGTGCTATGGGCGATCAGGAATTCGATATCACAAAGGCTGTCGACAGTATGACAAAGTATTGCGAGATGGTCATCGATCCGATGAGAATCCGCTTCTGCTTAGAGAAGGCTCTGTACCTGGCTCAGGTAGGCAGACCGGGTCCGTGCTGGTTAGATATTCCGGTAAACGTGCAGGGTGCGTATATTGAGACTGACGACCTTTGGGGATTCGATAAAGAAGATTACGAAGCAGGCGGTACAGGCTGGACAAACAAAGGTCAGGGCTGTGGTGCATGCATGGCGTGTGCAGCTGTCAAAGTGGAAGGAAAAGCACGTATGATCATGGAAGATATTCCGGGTCAGGGTGAGAAGAGAATTGCTCTTCCGAAGCCGGTATCTCTCGATACAGCACGTGAGATCCTGAAGAAAGTCAGAGAAGCAAAACGACCGGTGGTCAATGCAGGTAATGGTATCCGCATTGGTAAAGCCCACGACGTATTTATGAGAGTGGTTGAGAAATTAGGTATCCCGGTAGTGACAGGCTGGAACAGCCAGGACTGCATGTACGATGCGCATCCGCTTTATGTTGGCCGTGCAGGTAACATGGGTGACCGTCCGGGTAACTTCGCAGTTCAGAACAGTGATCTGGTTCTGTCCCTTGGAAGCCGCCTTTCCATTCGTCAGGTTGGTTTCAACTACCAGACATGGGCTCGTGAAGCTTATGTAATCTACAACGATATCGATGCGGAAGAATTAAAGAAACCGAGCGTGCATACAGATATGCCGGTTCATGCAGATGTAAAAGATCTTCTTGAGAAATTAGAACTGGTTCTGGAAGAGGAGTCTGTATCTGAGGAATGTGGTCCGAAAGATAAAGAAGCTGTTGACTGGTGGGTAAACCGCTGTCAGGAGTGGAAAGCGAAATATCCGGTTGTTCAGCCGAAACATTATGCGGCAGGTCCGGATGAGCCGGCCAATATCTATGCAGCGATGAATGAGATCGGTATCCGTGCGAAAGAGGGACAGATCACAGTCGTTGGAAACGGTTCCCCGTGTGTAGCCGGCGGTCACTGCTACCAGATGAAACCGGGTCAGAGATTTATCAGCAACTCTGCAATCGCTTCCATGGGTTATGACCTTCCGGCAGCAATCGGTGCATGTGTGGCTGACCATACTCAGGATATCATCCTGATGACAGGTGACGGAAGTATCCAGATGAACATCCAGGAGCTTCAGACTATCATCCACCACAAGATGCCGATCAAGATCTTCTTGATCAATAACGGCGGTTATCATTCCATCCGCCAGACTCAGAGAACACACTTCGGTCTGCCGTTTGTTGGAATTGGTGAGGACAGTGGAGATCTGAGCTTCCCGTGCTTTGAGAAACTGGCTTGGGCATACGGTTTCCCGTATGTGGCAGCACACAACAATCAGGAACTTCCGGGTGCAGTAGAGCAGGCCATGGCGACAGAAGGCCCGGTAATCTGTGAGATCTTCGTAGATACAGAGCAGGCATTCGAGCCGAAGTCCGCAGCGAAGATGCTTCCGGACGGCAGAATGGTTTCCATGCCGCTTGAGGATCTGGCTCCGTTCCTTCCGGATGAAGAGATGGATGAGATCATGATCATTCCGCGCATCAAAGCATAAGAGAGAATTTATGAGAATTGTTATAACAGGTGCGACCAGTTTTCTGGGCGCAGTAACCGTAAGACAGTTATTAGAGAAAGGATACCGGGTCGACGCAGTTGTTCGGCCCGGGTCCTCCAATATGTCCAATTTATACAAGCAAATTCCGGACGGCAGTGAGCAGATGCTTCAGATCATCGAGCTGAATCTTCATGATATTGCTCAGATCACAGACCATGTTCCGGCTGCGGATGCGTGGATCCACATGGGCTGGGACGGTTCCGGCAGCGAAAACCGCAAGAAGCGCGATGTGCAGCAGTCCAACGTGGTGCAGTCTGTAAAGGCAGTTCATGCTGCAGGTGCCATCGGTTGTAAAAAGTTTCTTTTTACAGGATCTCAGGCTGAGTATGGTGTATGCAATACGGTGATCACGGAAGAAAATCCGTTAAATCCGGTTTCTGAGTACGGAATCGCGAAAGTGGAATTTGGACAGCAGGCGGAGGGACTGTGTAAGTCCTTCGGTATGGAGTATATCCATACACGAATTTTCAGTGTATACGGACCGGGCGATCATCCGCACTCTCTGGTTGAGTCCTGTGTGAGAACATGGCTTGCAGACGGTGAGATGAAGCTGGGAGAGTGTACACAGAAATGGAACTATCTTTATATTGAAGACGTAGTATCTGCACTGGTGGCGCTGATTGAAAAAGCGGAAGCCGGTGTTTACAATATCGCAAGCACAGATGTCCGTGTGCTGAGAGAGTATATTAAAGAAATGCATGAGCTCTGCGGAGGACGCGGAACGTATGTATTTGGACAGAGACCGCAGAATGCAGAAGGTCCGGCCAACCTCGTGGCGGACATCAGTAAGATCTGCGAAGCAACAGGCTGGAAACCTGTGACCACATTTTCGGAGGGAATCCATGAGTTATTGTATCGCATGCAGAACGGAGCTTCCTAAAGAAGCCCTGTTTGTATTAGAAAATGCCCCGGCGTCCGCGCAGAATATTCCGGATGCAAAAGAAGTGGGCGAAGATGAAGGAATTACATTAAACTTGCGTCAGTGTCCGGATTGTGGTCTGGTACAGTTTGACTGTACTCCGGTGGATTATTACCGGGACGTGATCCGCGCCGGCGGATTTTCCACCACGATGACCGACCTGCGCCGCCGCCAGTATAAACATATGATCGAGACCTATGGACTTGAGGGCAAGAAGTTTATCGAAGTGGGATGCGGACGCGGCGAATTTATCAACGTTTTAAGAGAATTTCCGGTGCAGGTATTCGGAATGGAACATAAAGAAGACCTGATCGCCATTGCAAGAGAACAAGGTCTTTGTGTATGGAGAGAATTCCCGGAGACTCCGGAACAGAAATTTACGGGAGATCCGGAAGTAGAAGGTTCTGAGGGACCGTACGATGCATTCCTCTCTTTCAATTTCCTGGAGCATCAGCCGTACCCGGATGTGATGTTGACCGCCATCTACAATAACCTGGTTGACGGCGGTATGGGACTTGTGACAGTTCCGGCGCTGGAATATATTGTCGAGCGTGGAAACTATTACGAGCTGATCCGCGACCACATCGCGTACTATTCCTTCGATGCGCTGAGAAATCTTTTGGAGAACAATGGATTTAAAGTGCTGGAAGAAGAGATGATCAACCGCGATACGATTTCTATGATCGTAAAGAAGATGAGCGCGGAGGAGCGAGCTGCCCATGTTTCCAAAGCAGCTGCTCAGGAAGAAAATATTGTTGCATCTCTTGTGAAGGGACATGAGATTGTTCTCAAGGATATCAATGACCTTTTGGACGGACTGGCAGCAGAACAGAAGACCATCGCCCTCTGGGGTGCAAGCCATCAGGGATTTACACTGGCATCAACAACACCTCTTTGTGAGCGTGTTTCCTATATCATTGATTCGGCTCCGTTCAAACAGGGCCGTTTCGCACCGGCCTCTCATTTACCGATCGTGGCTCCGGATCATTTTTCGGAACATCCGGTAGATGTGATCATGATCGTAGCGCCGGGATATTCTGACGAGATCGCAAATGTGATCCGCACAAGATTTGGCGCGGATGTCAGAATTTTGACACTTAGAAGTGAGCGAATTGAGGAGTTATAAGATGAAAGCATTTGTATTAAAAGAACCGGGAGTTGTCGGCTGGGCAGAAGTTCCGGATCCGGTCCTGACTCCATATGGGGCGATCTTAAAACCGATCGCAGTTGCACCGTGCTCATCCGATGTTCATACCGTGTTTGGAGGCGGTTCCAGAAAGGCTCCGAATCTGGTGCTTGGCCATGAATGTGTGGCAAAAGTTCTGGAAGTCGGTGAACTGGTGCGTGATTTCAAACCGGGCGAGATCGTAGCAGTACCGGCGATCACTCCGGACTGGAGAGATCGAGGCATTCAGGAGTGCAACTTCAAACACGCAAGTGCACCGTTTTCCGGACACCAGCTTGGAAGAACCCAGCCGGGTGTGTTTTCTGAGAGATTTTTGATCCCGGATGCGGACACCACTCTGGCAAAGATTCCGGAAGGGGTCAGCCTGGAGCAGGCACTGATGTGTGTGGATGTTGTGACCACCGGTTTTACAGGTGCGGAAAATGCAAATATTAAATTCGGAGATACAGTGGTTGTCATGGGTATCGGACCGATCGGTCTGATGGCAGTTGCAGGAGCGAAGCTGTCCGGTGCATCCAGGATCCTGGCTGTGGGAAGTCGTCCGAAGTGTGTGGATATGGCATATCGATTTGGTGCGACCGAAGTATTAAGCTATAAAAACGGAGATATCGTGGCTCAGGTCATGGAACGAACCAATGGACTTGGCGCGGACAGTGTGATCATCTGCGGCGGAAACGATGAAGTATTTGCGCAGGCCATCGATATGGTACGTTACGGGATCGGAACCGTATCCAACGTGAATTATTTTGGCGGAACAGGAAATCTTCCGTTCCCGAAATTCTCCGGCGGACGTGGCATGGCAGGAAAAACCATCCACACAGAGTTGGCTTGTGGCGGACGTGTGCGGATCGAGCGCATGCTTTCCATGGTCAAATACGGAAGAATTGAGCCGGAACTTTTGGTGACTCATAAGCTTTCAGGACTTGACAATATCGAAAAAGCATTGTATTTAATGAAGGAAAAACCTGCGGACCTGATCAAAGTGATGGTTACGCTGGAGGAGTAAGATATGAAAACAATCAGTATCGTTGTACCATGTTATAACGAAGAAGAAAACGTAAGACCGTTAGCCGATGCCCTGCGTGAGATGTTTGGCCGAGATCTTCCGGGATATGCATATGAGATCATTTTCATTGACAATGATTCTCAGGATTCGACCAGAGACATTATCCGCAGCATGTGCGCGGAAGATAAAGGGATCAAAGGTATTTTTAATGCGAAAAACTTTGGTCAGTTCAATTCTCCGTACTATGCAATGCTGCAGAGCACAGGTGACTGTACGATCTTAATGGCAGCCGATTTTCAGGATCCGGTAGAGATGATCCCGAAGTATGTTCAGGAATGGGAAAATGGCTATAAGATCGTGATCGGTATCAAAAAATCCAGCCAGGAAAATAAGTTCATGTACTGGCTGAGAGGCTGTTATTATAAATTGATCAAAAAACTTTCCGATGTGGAGCAGATCGAACAATTCACAGGTTTCGGTCTCTATGACAAACGTTTCATCAAGGTTCTCCGTGATCTGGATGATCCGACACCGTTCCTTCGCGGAATCGTGGCAGAACTTGGATTCAAGAGAAAAGAGATCCCGTACGAGCAGCCAAAGCGCCGCGCAGGAAAGACAAGCAACAACTTATATCGTTTATTTGATGCAGCGATGCTCAGCATCACTTCCTATACAAAAGTCGGACTTCGCATTGCGACCATCGCAGGTTGTGGATGTGCAGGCATCAGCATGCTGGTGGCGCTGATCTATCTGGTAATGAAGCTGATCTATTGGGATCGTTTCGCAGCAGGTATGGCTCCGCTTCTTATTGGAATGTGTTTCCTTGGTTCTGTTCAGCTTTTCTTTATCGGTTTGGTGGGTGAATACATTCTTACCATCAACGCCAGGGTGATGAAACGACCGCTGGTTGTGGAAGAAGAGCGTTTGAATTTCGAGGAACATTCCGGCGAAGAATAAAAAACGAGGGAAAACTATGAAACATAAAGTTGATGTGGTACGTATCCGAGAAAATTCCATCCAGCTCAACGGCTGGGCCATCGGAAAAACTCCGGAGTCCAAGATCACTTTCCGTGTCGAGGACGCAAACCGTAAACCAATTGATTTTAAATATGTGTCAACCAGACGTGATGATGTCAGCCAGATCTATTTCAAGAAAACCATCGAAACAGATTTTGGATTTGATATCCAGTTCCCGTATGAGCGTGGAAAAGATTACTATCTGGCGATCACCTGCGACGGAAGAACTGTCCGCGAAAAGTACAATGAAGAACTGATCGCAAAGCGTTCCAGTGTGGCACATAAAAGAAAACAGAAAATCTTAGATTTGATGAACATGGAGACTGTTCAGGTTGCCTGGGATTTCTTTAAGGAAAACGGACTGAAGGCTTTGATCATCAAATCCAAACATAAAATCCAGGGTCTGGACAATGATTACGATTATGCAGAGTGGTGGAAACTGACTCAGCCGACGGAAGAGGATCTGCAGGCTCAGCGCGAGACACAGTTCAAGCTGAATCCAAAATTCTCCATCGTGATCCCGGTCTGGAAGACTCCGGAAAAATATTTAAGAGAGATGATCGACTCCATTATCGAGCAGACCTATCCGAACTGGGAGCTTTGCATCGCAGACGGAAGCCCGAAGGGTCACAGCGTGGAGAAGATTTTAAAGAAATATGCAGACGCGGATTCCAGGATCCGTTACAAAGTGCTGGGAGAAAACCTTGGTATTTCCGGAAATACCAACGCAGCCATGGACATGGCAACCGGTGATTTCATCGTTCTTGCAGATCATGATGACCGTATGACTCCGGATGCTCTCTTTGAATGTGCGAAAGCCATCAATGAAAATCCGGAAACAGATGTGATCTACTCCGATGAAGATAAGCTGGATATGGACGGAGGAGCATTGTTTGATCCGCATTTCAAACCGGATTTCAACCCGGACCTTCTGACAAGTGTGAATTACATTTGCCATTTATTTGTAGTGAAAAAACTCCTTGTCACATGGGTAGGCGGTTTCCGCCAGGAATTTGACGGTGCCCAGGATTATGATTTTATTTTCCGCTGCACCGAGCGTGCGAAACGTATCCATCACATTCCGAAGGTGCTGTATCACTGGCGTTGTCACCAGGATTCTACAGCCAGCAATCCAGAGAGCAAGCTGTATGCCTTTGAGGCGGGCAGCCGTGCCATCATGGCGCATTATGACCGTATGGGAATCTCGGCTGAGAAAGTGGAAAAAGGTGTAGATTACGGTATTTACCATACCACATTCCGCATTCCGGGTGAGCCGTTGGTATCCGTGATCATTCCGAACAAGGATCATACCGTTGATCTCGATAACTGTATCCGTCCAATGATCACAAAGGGTACTTACAAGAATCTGGAATTTGTTGTGGTGGAAAATAACAGTACTGATCCGAAGACATTTGAATATTACGAGAAGATCCAGAAGGAATTTCCGCAGGTTCATGTGATCAGATGGGAACGTGAATTCAACTATTCTGCGATCAATAACTTTGGTGTAAAACATGCGAAGGGTGAGTATCTGTTGTTCATGAACAATGATATCGAACTGATCGCAGAGAACTTTGTAGAAGAGATGTTAGGCTTCTGCCAGAGAGAAGAAGTAGGTGCTGTCGGTGCGAGACTTCTCTATGAAGATGATACCATTCAGCATGCAGGTGTTGTTGTGGGATTCGGCGGTATCGCAGGTCACACATTTATCGGTCTTCACAAGGCAGAAAACAGCTACTTCCATCGTGCAATGTGTGCCCAGGATTATTCTGCCGTCACAGCGGCATGTATGATGAGTAAAAAATCCGTCTTTGAAAAGGCAGGCGGTTTCTCCGAGGAACTGGCTGTTGCATTCAACGACATTGATTACTGTATGAAAGTTCGTGCGCAGGACAAATTAGTGGTATACGCACCTTATGCGGTACTTCATCATTATGAGTCCAAGTCCAGAGGTCTGGAAGATACTCCGGAGAAAATTGCACGATTTAACAGAGAGATCGCGACATTTGCAAAAAAATGGCCGGAGATTCTGGCAAACGGAGATCCGTATTACAATCCGAACCTGACCCTCAGAAAGTCTAACTTTGCCCTGAGAGATCTGAAAAAGGAGAAGATCGGAGAACCGTATAAACTGGAAGTTTCTCTGGAAGATTAAATAATTGGAAGGAAACGTATGCAAGCACGTACAACCATTATTATTCCAAACTATAACGGTCTGAATTTCATGGAGCCTTGTTTTGAGGCTCTGGAAAAACAGACTGTGAAAAATTATAAAATTCTGGTAGTGGACAATGGTTCCACTGACGGCAGTGTAGAATGGTTAAAGGAACATGAGATCCCGTCCATTTTCCTGCCGGAAAATACCGGATTTACAGGTGCTGTCAATGTGGGAATCCAGGCGGCGGACACTCCGTATGTACTGCTTCTCAACAATGATACGAAGGTAGAGCCGCGTTTCGTGGAAGCGTTGGAGCGCGCCATCGGTCGTTCGGAAAAAATCTTTTCTGTCAGCAGCAAAGTAATCCAGATGTATCAGCCGGAGCTGATGGATGATGCAGGAGATATGTACAGTGTACTTGGCTGGGCATATCAGCGAGGTGTCGGCAGATCAGAAAAACTTTACAACAAACCTCGCAGAGTATTCTCCGCTTGTGCCTGTGCTGCGATCTATCGTCGAGATGTCTTTGAAAAGATGGGATACTTCGATCCGATGCATTTTGCATATCTGGAAGATATCGATGTGGGATATCGTGCGAAACTCTACGGGTATGACAATATTTATTGTCCGGAAGCGGTTGTCCATCACGTGGGCAGCGGTACCAGTGCGGAAGGCAATCGTTACAGTGCATTCAAAGTGCGTCTGGCAGCGAGAAATAATGTATATTTGAATTACAAAAATATGGGAACCTGGCAGATGGTTCTCAATTTCCCATGCCTGGCAGCAGGTGTATTTGTGAAATACCTGTTCTTTAAAAAACGTGGATTCGGAAAAGAATATCTTTCCGGTCTCAAAGAGGGTATTAAAACCAGAAAACAGTGCAAAAAAGTTCCGGATCTTCCGAAGCGATTCAGGGAAGAGATGAAGATCCAGCTGGAGCTGATCTGGGGAACGATTCTCTATGTTTATGAATTTGGGCGTCGTCAGATGGCGAAAAAAGCCAAAAATTAACAAAACTCAGAGATTCTTAAGAAAACGTTTATATCCAAAATCGTTTGTTTCGTGTATACTAATTATGATGGAATCATTCTGTGATGAATGATTCCGCGAAACAAAGGATTGAAACAACAATTGGTGAAACAATATGATTAAAGATAACCAGTCAAGTCTGAACCGCCTCCATGTGGTGTTGGACGCGTGCGTAACCGCGTTCTCTTACCTTCTTGCGTGGTACATCGTCATCGGAAGCGGCTGGGCAAACATGCTTGGAAATAAAACACTGGGTGCAGATTTCTATTTTGCAGCCTTAGTTTTTATTGTTCCGGGCTATCTGCTTTTATATTCCTTCTTTAATCTTTACACACCGAAGCGTGTGCTTGGACGAAGGAATGAATTTGGAAAAATCTTAAAAGCGAATACAATCGGTCTTCTGATCTTTGGTCTGGTATTGTATCTCGGACGAAAGAATCCGTATCTGTTCAACTTCTCTCAGAGATTGGTTGTTTATTTCCACTTGATCAATGTGATCATGATCACGGCAGAGCGCAATGCGATCCGTATCGTGCTCCGTTCCATGCGTTCGAAGGGCTATAATCAGAAACACATTCTTCTGGTTGGCTATTCCGAGGCGGCGAAAGGATTCATCGACCGCGTTCGTTCAAATCCGGAATGGGGATATCAGATCCGTGGAATCTTAGACGACAACCATGAGCGTGGAACTGAGTACAATGGCATGAAAGTCATTGGTACGTTGGAAGACTTGACATATATTTTAGAGCAAAATTCTCTGGATGAGATTGCGATCACGCTGAGTCTGAGTGAATATGAAAAGCTCCGCCATATCGTAAACTTGTGTGAGAAGACCGGAGTTCATACAAAATTTATCCCGGATTACGGCAATGTGATCCCGACAGTTCCGTATACAGAGGACTTGCTTGGAATGCCGGTAGTCCATATCCGACATGTTCCGCTCAATGGTCTGCTCAATGCGACCATGAAACGTGTGGTAGATGTGTTTGGTGCGATCGTGGCGATTATTTTATTCTCCCCGATCATGCTGGTGGTGGCGATCACGATCAAACTGACTTCTCCGGGCCCGATCATTTACTGCCAGGAGCGAGTTGGTCTCCATAACCGACCATTTAAAATGTACAAATTCCGTTCCATGACGGTGCAGGATCCGAATAAAGAAAAGATGAGATGGACGACCCCTGGTGATTCTCGTGTCACTCCGATCGGAAAGATCATCCGCAGTACCAGTATCGATGAGACTCCGCAGTTCTTTAATGTCCTGTTCGGAGACATGAGTCTGGTGGGTCCGCGTCCGGAACGCCCGTTTTTCGTTGAAAAGTTTAAAGAAGAAATCCCGCGTTATATGATCAAACATCAGGTTCGTCCGGGTATTACCGGCTGGGCACAGGTCAATGGTTATCGTGGAGACACCTCGATCATCAAGCGAATCGAGCATGATCTTTATTATATTGAGAACTGGTCCCTGGGATTTGACTTTAAGATCTTATTTTTAACTGCATTTAAAGGATTTATCAATAAAAACGCATATTAAGACGAGGATAAACGAATGAATTATGATGATGAATTAGAGCGCGCAAGGGCAAAGCGAAGCCGCAAACGCACCAACGATGCAGCGAATCCGTCCCGTGATTCCGGAAATGGAGGCAACGGCGCCGGTTCCAATTTGCGTCGTCCGTCTGCAGAAACCCGCGCGGCAGCAGCAAATCATGCGAATCAGACGGTTCAGTCTGCAAACAGTGCTCGTGCCACATATCGCAGAAGAAAGAAAAAAAATAAAGCTAAAAAGATCATTTTGATCGTGATCCTGGTTCTGTTTGCAGTGATCGCAGCAGCCGGATTTGGTATATACAAGTATTTTGACAACAAAGTCGACAGCATGGATCAGGTGGATTTTAAAGTTCCGGAAGTTCAGAACGTCAATCTTACGGAAGAGAAGCGTGAACAGATGGAAAAAGGATTCCTGACAGTAGCGGTCTTCGGTGTGGATTCCCGAGACAACTCTCTCGGAAAAGGAAACCAGTCCGACGTTATCATGATCGCAAACTTGAACCGTGAGACCGGAGAGATCAAACTGGTATCCGTTTTCCGTGATACCTACATGAATGTTTCTGACAAGAATACTTATAACAAGATCAATGCGGCGTATGCATCCGGCGGTCCGGAAGCAGCTGTTAAGGCGATCAATAAGAACCTGGATCTGAATATATCACATTATGCGACTTTCAACTGGAAGGCAGTGGCGACTGTGATCAATATTCTTGGCGGTGTAGAGATCGACATCAGTAAATCTGAGTTCTATTATATCAACGCGTTTATTACAGAGACTGTAAAAGGCACCGGAATCGGTTCCGTTCAGTTAAAGGCACCGGGTGTCCACAATCTGGACGGTGTACAGGCAGTTGCATACGGACGACTTCGACTGATGGACAGTGACTATGCACGTACCGAGCGTCAGAGGATCATTCTGACAAAGGCATTTGAAAAGCTGAAAAAAGCAGATCTGACAACACTGAACAGTGTCGTTGGTCATGTTATGGAAATGAGTTCCACCAACATCAAGTGGGAAGAATTGCTGTCTCTTGCAGGTGGCATCAGCAAGTACCATCTGAGTGAGACTACCGGTTTCCCGGCAGCTCGTGGTGAAGCAAAGATCAAGATTGGCAGCAATAAGCTTTCCTGCGTAATCCCACAGACATTAGAGAGCAATGTAATCAGTCTCCACAACTTCTTATTTGGAGAGGAAAATTACGAGCCGTCCGTAAAAGTAAAAGAGATCAGCGCCAAGATCGCAGAAGTCAGCGGTCTTGCAACAGAAGCAGAAGAGATTGGCAGTGTTGCAGTTGATCAGGGATATATTCCGAAGCCGACAACAACTGCTGCTGCGACTCCGGCAGAAACAAAGACGGAGAATGAAACAGGAAGTACGGAAGAAACTTCAGCAACAGAAACTGCGGAAGCTTCTAGCGAGGGAGAGTCTGAATCCACAGAAGAGGGCGAATCCGAATCTGCAAGTGAAGGTGAATCCGAGTCTATAGTGGAGTCCGGCTCCGCAGCAGAGTCTGAACCAGAAGCCTCTCGTCCGTTATGGCCGGGCATCAACAATGGTCCGGGTATGGGACCGGGAAGTACTACAGCTTCTACAACGGAAGCATTAAGACCGGGCGGACCAACTTCTTCGACCAAACCGACAGAAAGCAATGGACCGGGCAGTGCTCCAGGGGTTCCGGAGGCGACTACATCCGCAGGACCGGGTGGTGCACCAACTTCCGAAACCCAGACATCTGCAACGATTTCTCCGACAAAGCCGGACAGTTCCGCAGAAAAACCGTCCGCAGCAACTCCGGGCGGAAGCCAGGAAGCGAATGCGCCGGGTGGTGTAAGCTCCACAGGAACAAAACCGAGCGAAACAACTGCAGTAGCTCCATCTTCTCCGGCTGATGTTATCATCTCCGGCGGAGGTCCGAGTGGTCCTGCAGCACAGGCAAGCAGTGCAGCGGGTCCGGGAATGTAACAACATGGTCTGATAGACAAAACATACAGAAAGTAAAAACCCCGAGATACTCAAGATTAGTAATTGAGTACCTCGGGGCTTTTTGTTATTTACATATCATCTCTTCTTGTTTTCATGATCGGAAGCTGTTCGCGAATCGATGCAACTTCATCCAGATCAATCGTTGTGATCGCCATACCTTCTTTTTCATCCATATGACTCAGTACAGTACCCCAAGGATTTACCACCATGGAATTGCCCCATGCATGATAGGATGCGGACAGATCGCGAGCCGGAGAGGTACGGATCATAAATACTTGATT
>JAZRLX010000246.1:0-9980 GCA_045647085.1 Pilosibacter sp. | reverse complement strand
ACTTTTTCGGATAATTTAAAAAAAGCATATAAAAAGCGTTCAAAAATCTCCGTTATGGATATTTTTAAACGCTTTCCTTTTGTTTTGTATTTATGAATTGTTCATATTTTCCGTATTATTTGTTTTTTACGAATCCACACTGTTCATCGGCACAGGCAAGTTTATTTCCTTTTTCGATCATGTAGCCTCCACAGTCCGGACATTTCTCTGTCACAGGTTTCTGCCAGGACATAAAATCACAATCCGGATTGGCCTCACAACCAAAGTATTTACGGCCCTTCTTGGTCTTCTTAATGATGATTTCTTTTCCGCACTTCGGACACGGAATTCCTGTCTTTTCTAAATACGGCTTTGTATTTTTACACTCAGGGAATCCCGGACACGCAAGGAATTTACCGTGCGGACCATACTTGATCACCATTCTTCTTCCGCAAAGCTCACATTCTTCTTCCGACTCTTCATCTGCAATGCGAACTGCCTCCAGACTGTCCTTGGCCTCATTTACAGCTTCGATAAGATCCGGATAGAAATTACGCACAACTGTCTTCCATTCAATCTGTCCCTCTCCCACACTGTCGAGAAGATACTCCAGATTTGCAGTAAATGTAAGGTCTACAATGCTTGGGAATCGCTCTTTCATGATACGGTTCACGACTTCACCGATTTCTGTCACATAAATGTTCTTATTTTCTTTTACCACATATCTTCTGGCGAGAATTGTTGTGATCGTCGGAGCGTAGGTACTCGGACGGCCAATTCCCTGCTCTTCCAGTGCTTTAACGAGAGATGCCTCTGTATAATGTGCCGGCGGCTGGGTAAAATGCTGTGCGCTTACAAGTTCTCCCAGTTCCATTTCCTGACCCATTTCAATCTTAGCCAGATTCTGACTCTTCTCATCCTTCTCGTCAGCTTCTGTATACACAGACATAAAGCCATCAAACTTCAAACTGGAAGCTGCCATTGTAAAGGAGTTACCGCCTGCATTTAACTTTACAGAGGTTGTCTCATAAATGGCCGGTGCCATTCTGCTGGCTGCAAAACGTTTCCAGATCAGCTGATATAAACGGAACAGATCTCTCGCAAGAGAATCCTTTACTTTTACAGGTGTTAACGCAATATTCGTCGGTCGGATCGCTTCATGAGCATCCTGGATCTTGGCTGCGTTCTTCTTTGCTGCATCCTGTGCGGAAACGTAACGCTCTCCGTACTGCTCAGAGATAAATTCTCTCGCAGTTTTATCAGCTTCTTCCGATACTCGGGTAGAATCAGTTCGAAGGTATGTGATCAAACCGATCGTTCCATGACCTTTTACCTCAACGCCCTCATACAACTGCTGAGCCAGACGCATGGTTTTCTGTGTAGAAAAGTTTAACGCCTTAGAAGCTTCCTGCTGAAGGGTACTGGTTGTAAATGGGATCGGAGCCTTTTTCACTCTCTCACCCTGTTTAATTTCCGACACGATGAAGCGTTCGTCTTTTAAAGATGCAAGAATCGCATCCAGCTCTTCTTTGCTTCTGATCTCACTCCTGCCGTTTTTATCTTTATGAAACTTTGCTATCATCGGTTTCTTAGAACCCGGCATCTTAAACTGCGCTTCCAGGCTCCAGTATTCTTCCGGAATAAATGCTGCAATTTCTTCTTCTCTGTCACAGATCATGCGGAGAGCTACCGACTGTACACGTCCTGCACTCAGACCACGTTTTACTTTTTCCCATAAGATCGGACTGATACTGTATCCTACCATACGATCCAGAATACGTCTGGTCTGCTGTGCATCTACAAGATTCATATCAAGCTCACGAGGAGCTTTTAAAGATGCCTTTACGGCATTCTTTGTAATTTCGTTAAAGCTGATTCGATATACTTTTTTATCTTTGACCTCGTCCAGCTTCAGAGCCTTCATCAAATGCCAGGAAATCGCTTCTCCTTCACGGTCCGGGTCAGTTGCAAGATAAATCTTATCTGCTTTTTTTACTTCTTTTCTGAGTTTGGCGAGAACATCCCCTTTTCCGCGGATGGTAATGTACTTCGGCTCGTAGTCATTTTCTACGTCCACACCGAGGCTACTCTTCGGAAGGTCGCGAACATGACCGCCGGATGCATCCACTTCATAAGTACTGCCTAAAAACTTCTTAATTGTCTTAACCTTTGCAGGAGACTCTACAATCACAAGACTGTTCGCCATTCTAAAACCTCACATCTTTCTGCAATAATTTTGGCTCCCACAACTCTGAATGTATCCGGACAGTTCTAAAGTCATCAGACTTTCCAGCACCTCCGACACCGGAATTTGGCAAAAAGTAACAATTTCCTCCAGAGATTTGGGGCGAGAATCTATGAAACTATACACCAATTTTTCCCGCTTGGCAAGTCTCTTTTCTGAATTTTTATTTTCCCTTAATGTTACACTTGTATCCAAGCCAAAAAAATCCAGGATGTCTTTTGGTCCCAAACATACTGCTGCCCCCATCTGAAGCAAACGATTACAGCCTGCGCTGAGCGGATCATTGATCCTTCCGGGCAGGGCAAACACTTCCTTTCCCTGTTCCAAAGCCAGATCCCCTGTGATCAACGAACCACTTTTTTCTCGCGCTTCCGCAATGATCACCGCATCTGACAGACCGCTGATGATCCGGTTCCTCATTGGGAAGTTCATCGCAGCCGGAGAAGTTCCCGGTACAAATTCACTGATGATCCCACCGGTTGCTTCTATTTCTGTATACAGCCGATAATTCTCTCTTGGGTAGCAAATATTTACACCGCATCCCATTACTGCAAATGTTTTCCCCTCTGCCCGAAGACATCCTTCATGCGCAGCCTTATCTACTCCAAAAGCCAAACCGCTAAGAATCTGGACTCCGTGTGATGCCAGCTCGTAAGCCAGATACTCCGCCGCCTGTTTGCCATATTCTGTGCAGTTTCTGGCTCCTACGATGGCAACTGTTGGAATACACTCATTCGGAAGATCTCCTTTTACAAACAGGCCAACCGGTGAATCTCTGTATGGAAGCAGACGCTTCGGATATTCATCTTCAAAATGTGCCGTGTAATTGATCCGATTCTGTTTTAACAGTTCAAACTCCCGTCTCAGCACATCTTCATTTTTGTGACACTCCCAAAAGGCCTCCTGCCTTTTCTCACTTAAAATATGCACTTTTTTCAAATCCCGCATGTTACATTTCCAGGCAGCTTCGTAAGATCCAAAGTATTCCCCTAATCGCCGGATTAAAATTGTTCCCAATCCGGTCACATGACTCAGCATAAATAAATATTCTTTTTCTTTTCCGTAATCCATCAATCGCACTACTGCCCCCAATATCGTTCACGCACTCTCACATATGAGATCGCCTCACACAAATCCTTGTGCTCTACGTTCACTCGTCCTTCCATATCTGCTGTCGTTCTTGCAATTTTTAATATCTTATCGTACATCCGTGCAGACAACTGCATCTCACGAAAAACGTCCTTCATAAATTGACTCTCTTCTTTATTTATATGACAGAATTCCTTGATCTGCCTGCTGTTCATCTCACTGTTGCAACGAATGTTTGTGTTCTTATAACGCTCCTCTTGAATTTCCCTGCATGCCTCTACTCTTTCACGGATCAGTACTGAAGGTTCATTGTCAGACTGCCGTGTTATTTCATCAAACGTAACCTGATTAGCCTCTACACAGATATCGATTCGGTCGAGCAAAGGCCTTGAAATTTTGGATAAATACCGTCTGACTTGCCACGGGCTGCAAGTACATTTTGTGCTGGGAAAATGTCCGCAAGGACAAGGATTGGTCGCAGCAACCAATAGAAAATCAGCCGGATATGTATATGTTCCATTGACACGTGCTATACGAATTACCTTTTCTTCAAGCGGAGTACGAAGCCCTTGCAATGATTCCCGGTGTGCTTCACCAATCTCATCCAGAAACAGGATCCCTCCCGTCGCCAGAGAGATCTCTCCCGGTTTTGGCCGCACTCCGCCTCCCGTTAATGCCTGAGCCGTAATCGAATAATGAGGCGCACGAAATGGTCGTCGACTGATCAACGGTTCTGAAGGATCCAACATCTGAACCACACTATATATCTTTGACATCTCTATGCATTCTTCTAACTTCAATCGCGGCAAGATTGTCGGCATCCGTTTTGCAATCATCGTTTTTCCGGATCCCGGAGGTCCTATCATCAGTAAATTATGATTACCGGACACTGCCACTTCGGCAGCTCTTCGCAATACCCTTTGCCCGTTTACTTCCGAGAAATCCACATCATAATTATTCAGTTCAAATTCCGTACTTATTGGTCTTCTCTTCCAGGGTTCAATCCTTCTCTTGCCCTGCAGCATGTCAAATAAATCATTTAAGTTTTCAATTCCGACCAGTTCAATCTCCTCAATGACTGCTGCCTCGCGAATGTTATCCATCGGTAAAAATAATCTTTGATATCCTGATTTCTTTGCCCAGTCCGTCAGCGCCAAAATCCCCGGTACTCCTTTCACTTTTCCGTCCAGCCCCAGTTCTCCGATAAAAACAGCGCCTTCCGTAATTCCGGGAATTACCAGCCCATATGCGCTCAAAATAGCCACAGCGATCGGCATATCAAATCCGGTGCCTTCTTTCCTGATATCAGCCGGTGAAAGATTGATCGTAACTTTTTTCGGCGGCAGTGATACATGCAAATTTCGTATCGCCGTCCGGACTCTGTCCTGTGCTTCCTTTACTTCGGATGCCAATACACCGACAAACGAGTATCCGGGCAGTCCATCGCTCACATCTGCTTCCACAAGTACATGCATGCCTTCTAATCCTTGCAGAAACATTCCATTGATCTTTCCAAACAATGAAATTATCCTCCTTATATTTAATTGTTGTATCTCAATAAACATTCGGGAATTACATACAGAAGTTTTAGAATAAGTAGAATTGTAAGAAATTTAGAATGTTTTAAGATAGTAAAACTATAACCGACATCACGGTATTTTACAAGTGCTTTTCCATATTTTGCAAGGAAGAAACTGTTGTATACGGACAACAGAAATCTTCCTCGCAAACATACTAATATATCAATTTATGAATGTTCAATGACCCACTCGTAAAGATCTTCAAAGACTTCCTGACGATTGATCTCATGCAGAATTTCATGGCGCGCACCATCATAGAGCACCATTTCCAATCGATCAACGCCTGCCTTGTGAAGTCGCTCGTATACTTTTCGTACACCTTTTCCATTATCTCCGACCGGATCGCTATCTCCTGAAATGATCAGGATCGGAGCATCTGTACGAGCATGTCCTGCAATTTCTTCTTTTGCAACATTCAAGATCAAACGGAAAAAATCCTGATAAGCGGCTGTCGTGAATATAAATTGGCAAGCTTCATCTTCTCCGAAATCTTTAGAAAGAGACTCATCTCTGGTAAGCCAGTCATACGGTGTCTTAACAGGCTTAAATTTAGCATTATAATTTCCAAGTGACAACTTGTACAGCAACGGACTGCGATACATTTCGCCTTTCAGTTTCCTCATCGCTCCGGCCAATAAGCTTCCGGCGGATACCAATGCTTCAGACGGCGCTCCTGTTCCCATGAGAATAAATCCGTCCGGCCCATCTTTGTACACAGATAAATATTTGCGTGCTAAAAATGACCCCATACTATGTCCAAGCAATATCAGCTTATGGTCCGGATATTTTTTCTTACAATATACCGTCACGCGCCGAATGTCCTTTACTACATAAGTCATACCATCTTTGGAACCAAAATAACCAAATTCTTCGCGATTTGACACAGTCTTACCATGACCCAGGTGATCATGTCCGATCACAACAATGCCTTGCTCTGCCATCCAAACACAAAATTCACGATAACGTTCGATGTGTTCAACCATACCATGTGTAATCTGCAGTACAGCCTTTATCGTTCCGTCCGGAATCCATTCTATGCATCTTAATTGATGCATTCCATCACTGGACGGAAGGTAAAATTCTCTTTCTCTCATCACAATACCTCCACTGAGAATCGATTACATTCTGTGTATTATTATAGCACAAAAATTCACAGGGAATCATTCTATATTTAAAAATATCATATTTTATCAGAGAGCGATCCATTCATGTATCGCTCTCCGTATGTTATAATAAAGTTTCTTTCAATTTTTCCATTGCTTTTTTCTCAATTCGGCTGACATACGATCTCGATATCCCAAGCACCTTTGCCACTTCTCTCTGCGTATATTCTTTTGAATCAAAAAGACCGTATCGCATCCGGATCACGGTCTTTTCAGTATCGTTTAAATTCTTTTCTATCGATTCATAAAGATTCTTTACATCCTGATTTAAGATCACCTGCTCCAGAGCCTCTTTTCCTTCCAATTCCAAAACATCCATGAGGCTGACAGTCTCGCCATCTTTGTCTGTTCCGATCGGTTCATATATGGAAACTTCTTTTGAATATTTTTTTCCGGCTCTAAACAGCATTAAGATCTCATTTTCAACACATTTTGCCGCGTACGTACCAAGCCTTGATCCTTTATCCGGATTAAACGTATCAACCGCCTTGATCAACCCTATGGTACCGACTGATAACAGATCCTCCATCTCGTAATCGGTGCCCTGGTATTTTTTCACAACATGGGCCACCAAACGCATATTTCTATGAATAAGGACTTCTCGCGCCTCTTGATCTCCCTCTTTATATCGTTCCAGGTACTCTCTTTCTTCTCGTACAGATAATGGTTGTGGAAAAGTTTTCAAAAGAAAGCCACCTCTGGCATTTATTAATTTATTCTATGCTTCGGTGGCTTTCCAAGTGCTTTTTCAAGATTCGGTTTTATAATTCTTTTAAGAATGCAGCTAATACCTCAAATGTCTGATCAAAGGATGCCAGATCCATCTGTTCCTTCGGTGTATGGGCACCTTCACATGCCGCACCAAGTGTTACCACATCCAGACCAGGGATCAGATCACAGAACACACCGCACTCTAAACCGCCATGAGTTGCGTGAAGTTCCATATCGATTCCTTTTTTCTCTTTGAAAACATTTCCAAGGATTGCTCTCATCTCAGAATCCGGATTGAACTCCCAAGACGGGAACTTGTTATATACATCAATCTTCATATCATAGATTCCTGCCAAAATGCAGAGCTCCTGCTCCATCTGGTCACGGTAAGACATTTTTTCAGCACGAAGAGAATACTGGAATTCCACATAGTCTTCTCCGCAGCGCACAGATGCAAGGTTTTCAGATGCGATCGGAAGATCTGCGATCTGAAGGCTCTTGTGTCTTAATCCGGTCGGAAGTAAGTACATCAGATCTACGATATCTGCACTGATCTCTTCACAAATAGCGAGACTACCCTCTGCCGATTCCAGAGTTACTGCAAAATCCGGCTCCTGGAACTTGATCTCGTTACGGATCTTTGCCGTCATCGTCTCAAATGCTTTGCGAATATCCTCTTCTTTTGCTGTGCTGGCAATGATCGCCTCACATTCTCTCGGGATCGCATTATTCTTCAGACCGCCATCCAGCTTTACAATGCGCAGATCACAGCTTCCGGAAATTTCTTTTAAGATTCTTGCACAGATCTTCAGAGCATTTCCAAGTTCACGATTGATACAGCCACCGGAATGACCGCCTTTTAATCCGGTTACAAACAGACGGTATGCAGGCACATCACAAGCCTCAAATTCCACCGGTTTACGAAGTCCGATCATCTCACCGCCGGCACTTGTTGTACAGGTTCCGATTCCGCCTCCGCCAAAATCCAGGTTGATATAGCGCTTTGCTTTAAAATCTTCTGCCTTTAATGCAAACGCACCGATCAGTCCGACTTCTTCCTGAACAGTAAATACACACTCCAACGCCGGGCTCGGAAGGTCCATTTCAAGCATTGCGAGCATGTATGCACAACCCATGCCATCATCTGCACCAAGTGTTGTGCCTCTCGCTCTCAGAATACCATCCTCCACGTAGAGATCCAGCGGATCTGTATCAAAATTGTGATCACAATCGGCATTTTTCTCACATACCATGTCGGTATGAGCCTGTAAGATCACTGCTCCGTGATCCTCATACCCAGCAGAAGCCGGCTTGTAAATGATCACATTATGTAATTCGTCTCGTTTATATTCTAATCCGTGTGTTTTGGCAAATTCTACTAAGTAATCTGCACATGCTTCTTCTTTGTAAGAAGCTCGCGGGATTCTGGATAACTCTTCAAAATATTTCTGATGCGGGATATCGTGATTTAATACGTTCATAATAAAGGCCTCCTGTTAAAACTTAATTTCCATCGTAATGAGGTCACTAGGCTCAGATACAAAGCCACGTGCGATCAATGCCTGTTCCAGCTTCGGGTTATCAATTGCAAAGGTGCATGATACTTTTTCTAATCCCTGCGCCTTCGCATAGTTAACTGCGAAGTCCAGACATTTCTCATAATCTCCACCCATCATTGCAATATGAAGGGTTGCATGATGCTGGAAACGTGCACCGCAAACGATAAAGCTTCCACTCTCTTTATCCTCAAACACCTTACCTTCCATTGCAAATCCTTTTGCATTCTCCTCATTTACATGATAGAACGTACGGTTAAAGATCATATAATCATTGTATTCTTCTTTCATCGGAGTGATCAGTTCGACGGATCTCTGCCAACCGATATGCTTAAATCCATGGACACATCCTCCGGACAGATCTGTCAGATGATATCCTCTGTGCTGGGCAGCTTTTGAAAGGCCATTGAACTTTGCAAGACCTGCACTCACTTCGTTTTTCACACCGGTAAACATCGCCATGGACGGACAGCCGTACTCATCCGCAAGCTGTTTATACATCTTGTAAATTTCTTTTCCTGCTCCCTGTTTCTGCCATTGCGGAACAATACGTAATGTCTCCAGCCATCCACTTCCGTCAAATAACACAGTAAATCTTCCGATGCCGATCATCTCATCGTCATTGTAAACGGTAACCAAACCACCTTTTTGGTTATAAAAATAGTGCCAGGCATCCTCCAAATAACAATAGTTCCCCATTGTTTCCGTTTCGACCCTCGCACACTCTTTCATATCTTCATAAGAAGCAAGTTTTATTGTAAAAGCCATCTGTATTTTCCTCCTGACTCTTTTGTATTAACGTCATGCAAAAACGGTGTGATAACACGTTACCACACCGTTAATCATACCATTTTTTTGTTATACATGCAATTACTTATTCGTTACGAATCGCTGCTAACGGACTTAATTTCATCGCACGAAGTGCCGGGAATAAACCGGCCAGCATACCGATAAAGATCGCAAAGATCACTGCCATTCCCGATAACCACGGAGGAATTCGTGAAATATCTCCGGAACCTCCGATCAACGCTGCGCCAAGGAAATTATTAACCAGGTAAGAGATACCGTAACTCAGTCCCAAGCCTACAATTCCACCAATAAATCCTATGAATCCTGCCTCGATCAGAAACATATTTCGTATACTTCCGAGAGAACAGCCGAGTACTTTCAGTACTCCGATCTCTTTTGTTCTTTCGTAGATTGACATCATCATCGTATTGGCGATGCTGATCGCTGCTACAAACATGGATACTGCACCGATACCTCCAAGTACAGCCTGGATCATGTCAGTTTGTTCCTGTGCCTGTTCCAGCCACTGCATACTGCTGTACGCCTGAAATCCCATCTCTGTGATCGCATTTTGCACGTCAAGAACATTATCCATCTCGTCTACATTCACATAGACCATATCATAAATAAAATAGTTGTACGGTTTTCCTTTTTTATTCGTTGGCTGACCTGGGATCGCATTCTTTCGATAAATACGTTTCAGCTGCGTTTTTAACTGTTCAATGTCCGTAAATAAACCGTAGCTATATTCATTGTACTCGTCCGGATTTCCTTTTACCATACCGCTGACCGGAAAAACATATTTCTTCTGTTTCCCGTTATTCATACCATCGTTCTGAAAGGTAATGAAAAAAGATCGATTGTACAG
>JAZRLX010000245.1:0-1925 GCA_045647085.1 Pilosibacter sp. | reverse complement strand
AATCCTGTCGCCTCGATTTACTGGCCCGTTGGTCAAGCGGTCAAGACGACGGCCTCTCACGCCGTAAACCCGGGTTCGATTCCCGGACGGGTCATCAAAAAGCAGTTAACCGAAAGGTTAGCTGCTTTTTTGTTTCTTATGATTGGATTGAGGTTGTGATTTCTTAGATAAAGTGGATATTTAGATTAGTAAAAATAATAAAGAGTTATCTGTAGAAAATCCCGTACTATCTCAATTGATAGTACGGGATTTTCTATCAGATGCTGCTTTTATTATTCTTTACTGATCTAAATACAACAATTATATATTTCTCAAACAACTGGTACTTTTTAGGATATGCCAAGTTGATTGGCGAATGAGAGGATTTATGGTGAGAAAATGTTTTTGTATTTCTACTCTTTGTTCAATTCCGTATGCAGTATTCTGCAAACACTTGCAAGGCTTCCGTATATTTTGTACGAACTAATTTCAGCCGCGGAGACTTGTTTGAAGCCCGTCAGGGCTGAGTTTGTCGGGAGCGGCTGATCATAGATGGCCGTACAAAATTCGGAAATGCAGTAAGTTTGCAGACTACTGCATATGTGAATGAACAAAAAGAGGAAATGCCTTAAAAACATTTCCTCAGTTAAATATCCACTCAACCTACAATCTGCTCTCCAGCAGCTCTTCCAACCCTTCCATCGTCTCCACCGCATTGATATCATTTCTCAGGGACGCAGAATGCGGATAACCAGCAGTATACCATGCCACATGCTTTCTCATTTCACGCATGGCAATATTCTCACCTTTAAACTCTGCGAGCATCTGGCCGTGACGCATGATCATCGCTTTCAGCTCTTCTTTGGATGGCTTCTGCGGAATCACTCCTGTCTCCAAGTAAGTTGCGATCTGATTAAAGATCCACGGATTTCCTTTTGCACCGCGGGCAACCATGATACCGTCACATCCGGTCTCATCTACCAGACGTTTCGCGTCCTCCGGAGAGAATACATCACCATTTCCGATAACAGGAATGCTGACTGCTTCTTTTACCTGACGGATGATGTCCCAATCTGCTTTTCCGGAATAATACTGCTCTCTCGTACGACCGTGGACTGCCACTGCTGCCACACCACTGGCTTCTGCGATCTTTGCGATTTCCACTGCATTGATGCAGGAATCATCAAAACCTTTGCGGAACTTTACCGTGACAGGCTTCTTTAATGCCTTTACCATGGAAGTCAGGATCTCTTCCACCAGTTTCGGATTTTTCATCAGGGCAGAACCCTCTCCGTTCTTTACGATCTTCGGCACCGGACATCCCATATTGATATCGAAGATATCATACGGTCCGTCTTCCAGACTGGCAGCGATCTCCGACAAAATCTTCGGATCTGAACCAAATAACTGTAAGGATACCGGGCGCTCTCGTTCATCCACTTCCAGCAGTTCTTTTGTATTTTTGTTTTTATAGAGGATTGCCTTGGCACTGACCATTTCCATGCACACCAGGCCACAGCCCTGCTCCTGACAAAGCACACGGAACGGAAGATCTGTCACGCCGGCCATCGGAGCCAGGATCACATTGTTGGCAAGCTCTACATTACCGATTTTCAGTTTCATAATGTCCTCTTATTCTTCCTCGACTGCGATATCCTCGATCTTCTCACCAAGGAACACCACACGATAGTAAATTTCCAGACCTTCCAGAAGTTCTCTCTTTTCACGCTGGAACTGACGGATCTTCAGACCGCTTCCGATCTCATCGAACAGATAATCGTGCTCGTCTGCCTGTACCTTAAACTCCAGACTTCCGTCCGGTTCAAACTCCAATGTGATCACGCCGCCGATGTCTTCTGTAAACAACACACACATGATCTGCAATTCTTTCTTTACATCCTCCGGAAGTGACTTAAAGTCCTGGTTAAAATAAAACTTCTGCTCAT
>JAZRLX010000244.1:0-8542 GCA_045647085.1 Pilosibacter sp. | reverse complement strand
ACTTAGAAGGTAAGATCTCTTTCCTTGGCGGTAAGCAGGAGTTCGTAAAACTCGGAGTTATGGATGATGTAGACGTGATGGTGATGCAGCACACCGATTCTTTCGGTGACGGTCAGATCCAGGCGAATGCAGGAAGTCCGGCAAACGGTTTCGTTGGCAAATTGGTCAATTATATCGGTAAGGAAGCGCATGCAGGCGGTGCACCGCATATGGGCATCAATGCATTAAATGCTGCCGAACTTGGTATGATGGCAATCCATGCAAACCGCGAGACATTCCGTGATGAAGACCACATCCGCGTTCATCCGATCATCACAAAAGGCGGCGATTTAGTAAATATCGTACCGAGTGATGTTCGTATTGAGACATACGTAAGAGGCGCAAGAACAGAAGCAATTCTTGACGCTAGTATGAAAGTGAACCGTTCCCTCGAGGCAGGTGCTTACGCAGTAGGCGCGCAGTGCAAGATCACTGAACTTCCGGGTTACCTCCCGGTTCTTCCGTATCCGCCGCTCGCAAAGTTAATGTGTAACAACCTGGGCGAGATCATGGGTCACGACAAAGTAGAACAGGTAGCTGGTTCCAGCGGTGGTTCTACAGATGCAGGCGACATCTCTCATCTGATGCCGACTGTACACGCTTATATCGGCGGCGCTAAGGGCGGCGCTCACTGTCCGGATTATGAGATCGCGGACAAGGAGATGGCATATATCACATCTGCCAAAGCTCTTATCATGACCGCTATCGACCTGCTTGCAGACGGTGCTGAAACCGGTCTGGAGATCAAAGCAGGTTTCAAACCAGCTCTTACAAAAGAAACTTATTTAAGAGACTGGGGACACTTATAATTTAAGGAGGAAACAAATCAATGTTAGGTAAAAACGCTGACTGGAAGATCCATGCACTCTCTTTCGTTCTTACAATGATCGCAGAGTTCATCGGTACACAGAAATTTGATCTGGGATTCATGGCTTTCTCATTATTCCCGATGCTTTACGTTTTAATTTTAGGTATGGCTTTAGGCGTAGCTAAAGTTATTCCGGAGGATATGCAGAACGATGCTTCCCCGTACATCACAATCTCCGTTATGATGCTTACTGCTAAAGTAGGTGCTACAATTGGTCCGAACCTTAGCCAGATCTTAACATGTGGTCCGGCTCTTATCCTTCAGGAGTTCGGTAACCTTGCAACAGCTATGTTCGCTCTTCCGGTTGCTGTATTCGTATTCAAGATGGGTCGTGCAGCTATCGGTTGCTCCCACTCCATCTCCCGTGAGACATCCATCGCTATCATCGGTTCCAAATACGGTC
The DNA here is from genome assembly GCA_045647085.1 of Pilosibacter sp. GTDB lineage: Bacteria > Bacillota > Clostridia > Lachnospirales > Lachnospiraceae > Pilosibacter. The sequence continues at coordinate 7,232 of JAZRLX010000244.1, read as the reverse complement.
TTAGCTCTGATGAAGGTGTAGGCGTTATGGGTGGTTACATCGTAGGTACAGTACTTGGTACATTATTCTACGGTATTCTTTGTTCCGTACTTGCTTCCACAGGCCTTTTCTCCCCGCAGGCACTTGCAATGGCATGTGGTACAGGTTCTGCTTCCATGATGTCCGCATCCCTTGGTGCTGTTATCGAAGCATTCCCGACAATGGCTGAGGAGCTTCAGGCTCTTTCCGCTTCTTCCCAGCTTCTGTCTTCCGTTGACGGTCTTTACATGACACTCTTCATGGCTCTTCCGATGACTGAGTGGATGTACAAAGTGTTCACAAAGAACAACAAGAACTACGTAAACGGCGAGCCGGTTAAGAAAAATGCATAATAGGAGGAAATAAGAATGAACGCATCTGTATGGGCAAAAAGAATTAAATGTCTGGTTCTCGTTTCTATCTTCGCAGTAATCGGTAACTGGATCAGCACAACTAAAGCAGGCGCACCGGTAGACATCATGGCTGGTCTTCCGGGTATGGCTATGATTTTCGGTATCACAGTTGTTGGCTGTGCTATCACAGACATTATTGACAAAGTACTTCCGAAGAACCTTCCGGCAATCGCTTACATCTCTTTAGTAGCGATTATCGTAACAATTCCGGGCTTCCCGGGCGCTGAGTTTGCTTACGCAAGCATGAACAAGATCGGTCTTCTTCCGTTATGTACACCGATCCTTGCTTACGCAGGTATCTCCCTTGGTAAAGACTTCGGCGTATTCAAATCCCAGGGTCTTCCGATCGTATGCGTAGCTTTACTTACATTCGTAGGTACATACGTAGGTTCCGCTGTTATCGCTGAGGTAGTTCTCAGACTTACAGGCGCAATCTAATACGAGATTGACGATTTGAACAATGAGTAAATAAAGAATCCTTGTGGTGGAGTGATCTCCATCACAGGGATTTTTTTATGTTATTAAAGCGTTAAAAGCAAGCGGAATTGTTGCACAAGTTTGAAAAATGAACTATAATTAAATAGAAAGTTCTGGTATTTTGGGATTTTTGAAGGAAATTGTCCGGAGGGATTTTTAAAGATGAAGACAGAGAAAAAAAGGGCATTTTTGATCAATGTTGCATATTTTGGCGTGATGGTGGCGATCGCATATTTTGCGATCCAATATCTGCTTCCGATCGTGATGCCGTTTGTGATCGCGTTTATCATTGCGTATTTCCTTCAGGGCCCGGTTGGCTTTATGGAAAAGAAATTTGGGTTGCCTCATAAACCAATGGCAATGCTGGCGGTTCTCGTATTTTATGTGATCGTAGGCGGTTTGATCGCTTTGATCGGTACGAAGATTGTATCTTCTGTGATCAAACTTGTTGGGGAACTTCCGTCTTTTTATATTAAGCAGGTTTATCCGTTTTTCGTGGATGTGCTGCATGACGTAGAGCGTGTTCTGATCAAGCTGGAGCTCGGGGCGCTGAGCGCAGCCAATGGAAGCACAGGTCAGGTGATCCAGTCATTCAGTGAGATGGTTTCCGGACTTCCGGGAAAGGTCGTGGATATTGCCACGAGTTTTGCAGTCTCTGTTCCCGGATTGTTCGTGGACATCGTGATCATGATCATAAGCACATTCTTTATTACTATTGATTACAGACGATTGACCGGTTTCTGTATGCGCCAGCTGGATGAGAGTTCGAAGAAGCTGTTCCTGGAGATTAAGGAATATGTGGTAGGAACCTTGCTGGTTTGTATTGGATCCTATGCGTTGATCATGTCCATTACATTTGTGGAATTATCCCTTGCATTTTCGTTGATCGGTATGAACCATGCGATCATCGTTGCTGCGTGCATTTCAATCTTTGATATTCTTCCTGTTCTTGGAACAGGCGGTATTATGATCCCGTGGTCATTGTTTATGCTGGTATATGGAAATTACCCGCTGGCTCTGGAGTTATTCCTGATCTATGTGATCATCACCGTGATCAGAAACATTATCGAACCGAAGATCATCGGCGGTCAGCTGGGACTGCACCCGGTTGTGACTCTTATCAGTATGTTTGTCGGTGTGGGGTTCTTCGGACCGATTGGTTTGTTCGGTCTTCCGATCTTACTGTCATTGATCCGGCATTTGAATGATCGTGGAGTGATCAAGGTGTTGAAGTAGATCCGATAAGGAGGAGTATGATGTTTGGAAGGATATTAATCGTTTATTTGCTTCTTGTAAATGTGATCGCATTTGCAATGTATGGAATTGATAAGAGAAAAGCGATGAAGGATCAGTGGAGGATCCCGGAGAAGACATTGCTGCTGGCAGCTCTTGTCGGTGGAAGTCTTGGCGCATTTGTGGGAATGCAGGTATTTCATCATAAAACTAAACACTGGAAGTTTATCCTGGGAGTTCCGGCGTGCATGATCCTGCATGTTGCACTTGGAGTACTGTACTGGTGGTATTTCCTTTTATAGGATGAAAATTAGGAGAAGGTTATGGCAAAGTATGTAATGGCGCTGGATGCGGGTACGACCAGCAGCAGATGTATTTTATTTAATAAAGAAGGTATGATGGTCAGTGTGGCACAAAAAGAGTTCACCCAGCATTTCCCGAAACCGGGCTGGGTAGAGCACGATGCCAATGAGATCTGGTCAACGCAGCTTGGTGTGGCTGTGGAAGCAGTTCTGAAAGCAGGGGCAACTGCGGCGGACATTGCAGCGATCGGTATCACAAACCAGCGTGAGACTACGATTGTCTGGGATAAGATGACCGGAGAACCGGTTTGCAATGCAATCGTATGGCAGTGCAGAAGAACTTCCGAATATTGTGATTCCTTAAAGGCGAAGGGACTGGTAGAGACATTCCGTCAGAAAACCGGTCTGGTGATCGATGCATATTTCTCCGGAACGAAACTAAAATGGATCTTGGATCATGTTCCGGGTGCACGTGAACGTGCGGAAAATGGAGAATTATTATTTGGAACTGTGGAGACATGGCTGATCTGGAAGCTGACAAAAGGAAAGGTTCACGTGACCGATTATTCCAATGCATCCAGAACCATGCTCTTTAATATTAATACCTTAGAGTGGGATGAAGAAATCCTTGCGGAATTAAACATTCCGAAATGCATGCTGCCGGAGGTAAAACCGTCCAGCTGTGTGTACGGAGAAACAGATTCCCAATTCTTTGGTGCTCCGGTTGCGATCGGAGGTGCTGCGGGTGATCAGCAGGCGGCTTTATTTGGTCAGACTTGTTTTGAACCGGGCGAAGCGAAAAATACATATGGTACCGGATGTTTTATGTTGATGAACACGGGAGAGAAACCGGTATTTTCCAAGAATGGTCTGGTAACGACCATTGCTTGGGGACTGGATGAAAAAGTGGAGTACGCCTTAGAAGGCTCCATTTTTGTGGCAGGTGCTGCGATCCAATGGCTGCGCGATGAACTGCGTATTTTGGAAAAGGCTTCCGATTCCGAGCGATTGGCACAGGAAGTAGAAGATACCAATGGGTGTTATGTGGTTCCTGCATTTACCGGACTTGGTGCTCCGCATTGGGATCAGTATGCGAGAGGAGCGATTCTGGGTCTGACCCGTGGCGTGAACCGAAATCACATTATCCGTGCGACGCTGGATTCTCTTTGCTATCAGGCCAATGATGTACTGAAAGCCATGGAGGCGGATTCGGGTATTAAACTGGCTGCACTGAAAGTAGACGGTGGTGCATGTGCCAATAATTATCTGATGCAGACACAGTCTGATATCATCAATGCTCCGGTAAAACGTCCAAGCTGTGTGGAAACAACTGCGATGGGTGCTGCATATCTGGCAGGACTGGCTGTGGGTTACTGGAAAGATAAGGATGAGGTTCGAAAGAACTGGGCCATCGACCGGACATTTGAACCGCAGATTGATGAAGCAAAGAGAGAAGAAATGGTGAGCGGATGGGATAAGGCTGTGAAACGGTCCTATGGTTGGGCGTAGACCACTGCAAACTGTTGAAAAAAACTGCTTGCATTTTCCTGTATGGTATGTTAATATACTAATGATATTATAAGTAACTGGCAAAAAGAGTGGACGAAACAAAAGTCCACTCTTTCGTTTTATAACTTTTGCGAAAGGTGGTGGAACGGACATGGCTAAGAGAGACACATATGAAAGCAAGGTTGAGGCTTACTTACTCCCGATCATGGAGGAGCACAACTTTGAACTGGTTGATGTTGAGTACGTGAAAGAGGCAGGTATGTGGTACCTGAGAGCTTACATCGACAAAGAAGGTGGTTTCACAGTGGATGACTGTGAGATGGTTTCCAGAAAGTTAAGCGATTGGCTTGATGAAAAGGATTTCATCGACGACAGTTATATTCTGGAGGTAAGTTCTCCGGGTCTTGGAAGACCGCTTAAGAAGGAGAAGGACTTCAAGAGAAGCATGGGCGAGCAGGTTGACATTAAGTTATACCGTGCGATCGACCGTCAGAAAGATTTCAGCGGAGCACTCTGCGCTTACGATGAGAAGACTGTTACGATCCAGTATGAAGATGGATCTACAACTACATTTGATAGAAAAGATATTGCCTTAATTCGTCTGGCATTCGATTTTTAAAGGAGGATAAAACATGAACAAGGAACTGTGGGGAGCAATGGATGTCCTGGAAAAGGAATATAACATCAGCAAAGAAACATTGCTCGAAGCCATCGAAAATTCCCTCATTACAGCTTGCAAGAACCACTTCGGTAAGGCTGATAATGTAAAGGTAGTGATCGACCGTGAAGGCTGCGACTATTCCGTATTTGCAGAAAAAGAAGTTGTTGAAGTTGTTGAGGATCCGGTAACACAGATCAGTCTTGCAGATGCAAGAATGAGAGCTGCAAGATTCCAGATCGGCGATATCGTTCAGGTTGAGATCAACTCCCGTGAGTTTGGTCGTATCGCAACTCAGAACGCAAAGAACGTGATCTTACAGAAGATCCGTGAGGAGAGCAGAAAGTCCCAGCTCAACGAGTGGCAGTGTAAAGAGAAAGAAGTTGTTACAGGTATTGTTCAGCGTTACATCGGAAGAAACGTAAGCGTAGACCTTGGCAAGATCGATGCGATCTTACCGGAGTCTGAGCAGGTAAAGGGCGAAGTATTCCAGAGAACAGAGCGTATCAAATTATATATCCTCGAAGTTAAGGATAACCCGAAGGGACCGAGAATCTCCGTATCCCGTACACATCCGGACCTCGTAAGAAGACTGTTCGAGGCTGAGATCGCTGAGGTACGTGACGGTACAGTTGAGATCCGTGCGATCGCTCGTGAGGCAGGTTCCAGAACAAAGATCGCGGTTAGCTCCAAAGACCCGAACGTTGATCCGGTAGGCGCATGCGTAGGTTTAAACGGTGCTCGTGTAAACGCCATTGTAAATGAACTTCGCGGTGAGAAGATCGACATCATCAACTGGGATGAGAACCCGGCATTCCTTATCGAGAATGCATTAAGCCCGGCAAAAGTTATCTTCGTTGCAGCTGATGAAGATGCAAAAGAGGCTCAGGTTATCGTTCCGGACTACCAGTTATCTTTAGCAATTGGTAAAGAAGGTCAGAATGCAAGACTTGCAGCAAGACTTACAACATATAAGATCGATATTAAGAGCGAATCTCAGGCGAGAGAGCTCGGCCTCTTCGATGACCTCGAGATGGGTGAGTACGAAGATGGTTACATGGAGTATGAAACTGAAGACGGCCAGGAAATCGCAGAAGAAGCTGACGTTACAGAAGAAGTTTAATTTGATTTGATCCTGAAGAAATAAGGAGTGAAAGGAATTCCATGGGTACAGAGAAGAAGATCCCGCAGAGACAGTGTATCGGCTGCGGCGAGATGAAAAATAAACGGGACCTGATTCGTGTCCTGAAAGATACGGAAGGTGCAATCTTCATTGATGTGACCGGAAGAAAGAACGGACGCGGAGCGTACCTCTGCCCGTGCATGGACTGCTTCAAAAAGGCAGTGAAAGGCAAGGGTCTGGAGCGTTCCTTCAAGATGGCAATTCCGAAAGAAGTATACGAGAGTCTGGAAAAGGAGATGGAGAAGATTGGATAACAGATCAAGAGTTTTCGGTCTTTTAGGACTGGCAGCAAAAGCAGGAAAAGTAAAAAGCGGAGAGTTCTCTACAGAAAAAGCAGTGAAATCCGGTATGGCATTTCTTGTGATCGTGTCAGAAGAAGCATCGGAGAATACGAAAAAAATGTTCCGGAACATGTGTACTTTTTATGAGGTTCCTTATTATGAATTCGGAAGTAAGGATGAGCTTGGTCACGCATTAGGTAAGGAAATGCGTGCTTCCCTGGCAGTCCAGGACGAGGGCTTTTCCAAAGCGATTATGAAGTTATTGCAGTAAGCTTTTTTGTAATGATTGCAGTGAAAGCGAGGGTAACAAGTTGGCGAAAGATTTAGAGAAGGTAAATAACGAGGTTAAAGATAGCGTGAATAACGAAGATGTAAAGATGAATCCGTCCGCAGACGGAACACCGGCTCAGCCGGCGAAAAAGAGAATTGCGGCAGTTTATCGTCCGCAGAACAGCGCTCAGCAGAAGAGCCGTCCGAACCAGGGCAAGAGCCAGGGTCAGGGCAGACCGCAGGGTCAGAAGCCGGCTGCAAAGCCGCAGGCTGAGGCTAAGGCAGAGACAGTTGTAAAGGCAGCTCCGGCTCCGGCAGAAGTAAAAGAAGCAGCACCGGCAGTTGAGACAAAGGCTCCGGTTCAGGAAAATACACAGGCAGCTCCGGCAAACCGTGAGGGCGGCCAGAGAAGAGAAGGCGGTTACCAGCAGCGTGACGGTCAGAGAAGAGAAGGCGGTTATCAGCAGCGTGATGGCCAGAGACGTGAGGGTGGTTACCAGCAGCGTGACGGTCAGAGACGTGAGGGTGGTTACCAGCAGCGCGATGGCCAGAGACGTGAGGGTGGCTTCCAGCCGAGAGACGGTCAGCAGCGTGACGGTCAGAGAAGAGAAGGCGGCTTCCAGCCGAGAGATGGTCAGAGACGCGAGGGCGGTTTCCAGCCGAGAGACGGTCAGCAGCGCGACGGCCAGAGAAGAGAAGGCGGCTTCCAGCCGAGAGATGGCCAGAGAAGAGAAGGCGGCTTCCAGCCGAGAGACGGTCAGCAGCGCGACGGTCAGAGAAGAGAAGGCGGCTTCCAGCCGAGAGATGGCCAGAGAAGAGAAGGCGGCTTCCAGCCGAGAGATGGCCAGAGAAGAGAAGGCGGCTTCCAGCCGAGAGACGGTCAGAGAC
>JAZRLX010000243.1:0-2242 GCA_045647085.1 Pilosibacter sp. | reverse complement strand
GTCTTGTTTACGTATGCTTCACAGATTACGATGAGACGATCACAGGTAAATTTGTAGCATTCAAGAAACAGTCCATCACAAATACATTTGGTGAGTTCCTTGCTGCAAACGGTAAGACACAGGCAAGAATCGCTGAGACAGAGAAGTATGCTCACGTAACATTCTTCTTCAACGGCGGTATCGAGGAGCCGAACGAGGGCGAGGACAGAATCCTTGTAAAATCTCCGAAGGTTGCAACATATGACCTTCAGCCGGAGATGAGCGCTCCGCAGGTTTGCGACAAACTTGTAGAAGCCATTGGTTCTGATAAATACGACGTGATCATCATCAACTTTGCAAATCCGGATATGGTTGGCCATACAGGTGTTGAGGCAGCAGCGATCGCAGCGGTTGAAGCTGTTGACACATGTGTAGGCAGAGCTGTTGAGGCAGTTGAGAAGGCTGGCGGTGTGATGTTTATCTGTGCAGACCACGGTAACGCAGAGCAGCTCCTTGACTATGAGACAGGCGCTCCATTCACAGCACACACAACAAACCCGGTACCGTTCATTCTTGTAAATGCAGGTGAAGAGTACGGTTTAATGGAAGGCGGATGCCTTGCTGATATTGCTCCGACACTGATCGAGATCATGGGTCTTGAGCAGCCGAAGGAGATGACAGGTAAATCCCTTCTTATCAGAAAATAAATAGAAAGAATCCGACAGGAAAGAGAACTCTGCCTGTCGGATTTTTTGTTTTTCAAAACCGGACAAATGTCAGATTCTTGCGAGAAAAGCGCGAAAATGATAAGAGAAGAGCTGGGGGCAACCATGCAATTGTTTGACATCAATGCAAAAACATGATAAAATATAACAATCATGTGACAACAAAATTTGAATGGATTGGGTTGTGAAACTATGAATAAGACAGATTTAATAAGCATATATGAAGACTTAAATAGTCTGATCGCACAACATCACGATGAGATCATCGCATTTGGTCGTGAGTTGTTTGCATGTCCGGAGCTGGGATTTAAGGAGATAAGAACAAGCGAAATTCTTGCTTCTTTTTTAGAGAAAAATGGAATTCCGTACACGAAAGATATTGCAATGACCGGAATCCGTGCGGAGCTTGGTTCCGGGGATGGTTATCATATCGCTCTTGTAGCAGATATGGATGCGATCTATGTGCGTGACGGCGCAAAAATGTATCCGTATCATTCCTGCGGTCATAGTATCCAGACAGCAGTTCTCGCCTGGGCCATGAAACTTTTAAAAGACAGCGGTCTTGTAGACCGACTTGGCGGAACTGTCAGCTTTATTGCGACACCGGCAGAAGAGTTTATTGATTTTGAGTTTCGTGAAGGACTTCGAAAAGAAGGAAAGATCCGATATTTCTCCGGCAAACAGAATATGATCGAGCAGGGAATCTTTGATGATATTGACTGCGTGCTTTCGATGCATATCAATGGAGATTCCGGTACGTTATTTGATATCTATTCCACATTGGCCGGATTTATGGTAAAGAAAGCGATCTTTAAAGGACTTGCAGCTCACTCCGGTGTGATCCCGCATCTGGGACGCAACGCACTTCATGGTGCCAACCTTTGTATGAACGCCCTTTCTTACATGAAGGATCAGTTTCCGAAAGAGACCGGTCTTCAGCTTCATCCGGTGATCAGTTCCTGTTCCGGCAGTGTGAATATTATCCCGGAAGAAGTGGTTCTGGAATCTTATATCAGAGCCAATACCTTAGAAGAGTTAATGATAGCCGGTGAAAAGTTTGATCTTTGTGCGATCCATTCTGCGAAAGCTTTAGGATTGGAGTGCGAGATTGTCAATGAGACGGGATATATGCCGCTGGCACAATCGAAAGAGATTGGCGATGTAGTTTATAAGCATATGTTAGAGATCTGTAACGATGATAAGATTGTCAAAAATGTGGTATCCGGTGCATCAGGCGACGTTGGCGATCTTGGTTATCTGATTCCGACCGTACAGTTTGGATTTGCCGCTGTAAAGGGAAGAGTCCATAGCTGTGAATTTGAGATCGCAGATGAAGAAAACGCATACATCAACACAACAGAGATCCTGTTGAAAACCGTATGTGACCTTCTGGCGGATCCGAAATTACAGAAGAAAAACGAGGATTATTTCGAAAGAAAAGAATTCTATATGAAAAACTGGCTGCAGAAAGAGTATTAGAACCTGCAGTCTGAAATAATAATAACAATATTTTTAGGAGGAAACATATCATGACAACA
>JAZRLX010000242.1:0-4659 GCA_045647085.1 Pilosibacter sp. | reverse complement strand
TGGAACAATACTCCGATAATTTCAAAATGTTTCCTTTGTTCCAAACGATCCGACGCAATGAAAATATAAAAAATATCCATATCGGAGTTGGTTTGGGAACCGATTCCTATTCTTCCAAATTAAATGCAGAAAACAGCCTTCTTCTTGCACATCGTCAAGAAAAAGACTGTCTGTATCTTACTTATGAAGATGGAAATATTGCAGGACCACTTACTTATGAATCGATCTCACAGGAATCTGAACCGGCATCCACAGCCAATAAGCGCCTTTTAGAAATCTCCCTGCGTTCGCAGATTGGTATGAGTACATTAAAGAGATTGAAATCAATATTGCAGGAATATTCAATCGAAGTTACCACTCCACAAAAAATGGCTGAGCTGATGAATATGTCTCCCCGCAACATGAACCGTCTTCTCTCCAAGCTGGAAGAATGCGGTTATGTAAAAATTGCAGGGAAAGAAACTCGAAACAGCTCCGGACGACCAAGCCGACTGATCCGTTTTTATTTTTAATTCACAAACATCACGGTTTGTTCTCTGAGTACCATTTCATCAAAAAGGGAAGCTGTTTTCGCGTTGAACAGCTTCCTTTACTTATTTCCTCGGAGCAACGAGACTTGAACTCGCGACCTCTCGCCCCCCAGACGAGCGCGCTACCAACTGCGCCATACCCCGTAAATACAATTATTATATCAGACCATCGAATGACTGACAACAAAATATTCGTTATCAATATACGCCAAACAACCTAAAATTATGACAGGGGCAGCACCATATCTCTATGATGCTGCCCCCTCTTGTTGTTGAGTTACCGATTATTCACAGCTGCAAGTGTTGCAGGAATTGCAGCTGTTTTCTTCTGCGGTTGTTGCGTTTGTTAACGCAGTTGCCGCACAATTGCACTGATTCCAGTTCGCGCAGCCGTTACAGCCACAACGGTTCCAGTTGTTCCAGTTAGCACAACCATTCCAGTTGTTCCATGCGCCGCAGCCGTTGCAGTTCCAACCATTCCAATTGTTCCAGTTGTTCCATGTGCCACAGCCATTGCAGCCACAACGAGTTCCGTTATTCCAGTTATTGTTACATCCACTACGATTTCTATTACATGCCATATGATAGGCCTCCATTTATTTAGGTTTGTACTATATCATATGGTTTTTTTCAAAATGTGTGATTGTAAATCGCTGATTTTAGTCGCCCAATACATTTCGGATTCTGGCCGGTGTTCTGTAATTCCAGGAAGAAATCTTGATGCCTGTCTTAGCATTCGATGCATGACATACCTGACCATTACCGATATAGATTGCTACATGGTTGATGGTTCCGCCGCTTCCCGCGTAGAAGATCAGATCGCCCGGTCTCATTTCCGCAGATGAGATTCCTCGTCCGCAGTTTGCCTGCTCTCTGGATGTTCTTGGTAAGGTTACTCCAAACTTCGCAAGGATCTGCTTGGAGAATCCGGAACAGTCGATACCGCCTGTCAGGCTGTTTCCGCCATATACATACGGATAACCTACGTACTGTACTGCAGTATTGGCGATATTGGCACGTGTGGAGGATACACTTCCTGCACTGGAACCGGCCGGTGCGGATGTGGACGGTTTGCCGGAGGAACTTCCTCCGGAAGAAGCTGTTGTTCCGGATGTACTGCTTGACGGCTTGCCGGAAGTATTTCCTGTGCTCGCCGGCTTTGTTGTCTTCGGTTTTTCCGGTTCAACTACGATCGGAGTATATTTGATCGCCTCATTCAGGCCATATTTTACATCCACATAATCACTGGAGATAAATGCAGTTGTATCATCCAGTTCGATCTCTACCCAACCATCCTGCTGGCTGACTACATGGAAACGCTCTTTCGCCGCAATCTGAGTCCAGATGGAAGAGTTCGTATTCGGTTCGGAACGAACATTAACACCGTCTGTGTTCGCAATAGCGATCAGATGGGACACCTGCATCGCTTTATCTTTCGCCTGCTGTCCGGTCAGGATATATTCGCCCTTTACATAACCGGTCACTTTACCGGAACGAATTTTGTACCAGCCATCATCTGTCTTACTTAAAATATCACAGCCGGCGTTACTCTCTAACTTACCGATGATCTTGCCGGATGTTTCACTTGGGTTATCACGGATGTTCAGGTATGTAGAAACATTGGACACACCGAGATCATCATACAGACTCAGTACGGTCGTTCTCATATCCTGTTTGTGTGCTTCATCCAGTGTCATTCGAATCTCTACATAATCAGCAGAAATGTATCCATCTTCAATCTGGATCCAGCCGTCTTCCATGCCTCTTACCAGATATCGCTCGTCTTTTAAAACCTGGCCAACGATCTCACCATCCTGACGGGCCTCAGAACGAACATTTAACTTGTCTGCCTGTACAACTGCACGCTCTGCCACAAATTCGGCTGCCATCTCTCTGGCTTTGTCACCTGTGTGTATGTACTGGGCGCTGACATATCCGGTCACTCCGCCGGAAGAAATCTTGTACCAACCGTCATTAGACGTATCTACGATTTCGCAGGCTGCTCCACGGTATAATTTACCGATTACCTCTCCAAAACTTTCCGGAGTCTTTCGAACATTCAGGTATCCGGAAACTTCTGCGATTCCAAGATTCGCATAACCGTCCAGGATTCCCTGAACTTCTGCTTCCACTGCCTGAGATTCGATCTCCTCAGCGGAAAGCGTTGTTTCCAATACAATGGAAATCGGTTCTGCAACCGTTTCCGGAGCCGGAGTCGTATCAAGAGCTGCTGAAACAGTCTCGATCTTCATCCTGGCTGCACCATCATTCATACGAGAGCCTACCATACCTCCTACGATCGCCACAACAGCGACAACCGCTGCAGCAACACCTGCAACAACGACATATTTGGAAGAGCTGCTCTCTTTCTTTTGCCTTCTATGTGTCTTTCTTTCTTCTGCCATCTATATTTTCATCTCCCGGTATCTATCGAAGTATTTCTTTACATAATTTGTTACAAAAGTATTACAAACAATCTCTTTACATTCTATCAAAATACACGGGCCATGTCAAATTATTTCCCCGGCTGAATCCTATCTTTTTCTGACGACTTTCTTAATTATTTGTACGATTTACCAAAAAAGGAAGCATCTCTCCTGACTACATTCTCGCAGCCGGGTGAGTGCTTCCTCTCAAAATTCCATATCTTAGTTTTGAATCAATAAATGATTAATCCTGTTTGCCCAGTGTCTGGAAATGCTCCATGTTGCCATAGAGTTTCAGGATTCTGCCGAACTCCTCTTCGTTATAGAAGGAGCAGTTGCCGTTGCCGTACATCTTCGCGACTTCGATCATGAATCTTGCAGCACCTTCCATATCCTCTAAATGAGAAGCGCCTGTTGCGCAGCCTGCAACTGCAGTCTCTGTTGTGATCGCAACACCAACTACCGGAGCCTTTGTTGCTGTTGCCGGCTGAAGAATGCTGTTCAGGTGATACAGACCATTTCCGTACGGTGTAATATCCTGCTGGCTCAGTGCAAATACAACCGGAAGTTTACCTGTTGTGGACTGCATCACATCAAGAATATCCTCGCTGACACGAAGGATATAACCCTCTTTTACTGTCGGGGAGATTGCAAAACCACGGTGGTTGATAACACGGTTGCCCTTTGTTGTATCAACAACTAAAACAGCATCCAGTTCCGGAGTCACTTCTTCTTTATTAACCTGCCATGTTTCTACCGGAGAGTTCATAAACGGAACCGGCTCATGCGGAGTTGTCGGAGCATCCGGGCAAACATGTGTAGATACAAATACGTCGCCTTCAAGGAAATCGCCTTTTTTCTGCATATCCAGAAGCTTTGCTGCGATCGCAAGTGCTGTGAGCGCACCATCACCGTCAGATACGAAGCCGAGCTGTTCCGGTCTTGCGCCAAGTCCGCCGAGACGTCCTAAGATACCGATGGTCTTTGCTGTACCGCCATTTGTCTTACCGTTCTTGCCCGGGATCATAATTCTTACCATATCTGTGTGGCCTTTCGGTCCAACTAACGGATATGTTTCAACTTTGCAATCCGGAACGATGGAACGAAGGTAATCTACCACCTGTGCACCGGATGCGTTTGCGCTGTCAAGAATGTCAAAAAGTTCAATAAACTGTTTGTAAAGCATAATCAGTTTCCCTCCTGCGTTTCAGGCCGCCGCCAAAAAATTCTGTTTATTCCTTTATAAATCCTGCTTCCTGATAGTAGCGTCTCGCACCATCGTGAAGCCGGATCGGAAGTTCGTTACATAAAAACTCTTTTTCCCGGATCGCAGCCATGAATTTATGTCCGTCCGTATAAACCGGTCCATTCAGATCCAGGGCTCTTGCGATCTCATACGCCAGATCCTCATCTATTTCTTCACTTGCACACAGTAGAACTTTCATGCCAAATGTCGGAATATCTTCCTCCTGACCATGGTATGTTCCTGCCGGAATGAATGTTTTAAAATAGCGTTCATCCACCTGCAGGATCTGCTCAAGTTCCTCATCAGTATATCCTAATACAACTGTCTCATATTCGGCTGCCAATGCTTCGTGCGCACGATATGGAACAGTGGAGAATGCATGGACCGCATCTGCTGTTTCGCGTTTGATATGTTCCACACTGTTGGTAAGACTGTCCGTGTATACTTCCGTGTTACT